>NZ_HF991854.1:0-37309 GCF_000432355.1 Eubacterium sp. CAG:161 | reverse complement strand
CTTGCTCCGGCAGCTGCCGCTCCTAATGCCGCACTCATGGAACTGTGTTCTGATTCTACAGTGATAAATTCCGTATCTACTAATCCGTTAGATACATAATTTGAAAAATACTGTGGTATTTCCGTTGACGGTGTAATAGGAAACATTGGAAATACATCCGGATTAATTTGTCTGAGGGCTGTAGCTACAGCCTCGTTTCCTGACATTAAAACTCTCTTTGGCATCCTATTTCACCTCCATCTTAATTGCATTAAAAGGGCATGCCTTTACACAAATGCCACATCCCTTGCAGTGATCGTAATCTATAGCCTGTCTTTTATAATCTTTTACAGGAATTGCACTGTCAGGGCAAACCGGCACGCATAAAAGACACTGCTTACATTTTTCTTCATCAACTACAGGAGCTACGTTAGTCCAGTCACCTGTTACAAATTCTCTTGTAGTTCCACATCCCACAATTGTATTTCCTCTTGTTACATCCTGCCATGCAACATCCTGAGCTAATTTGGTAATATCTGTCTTAGCCATCTACTTAACCTCCCTTAACGCAATTCTTAATGCTTCCATATTTCCCTTTACCACTTCCGGCTTTTTAGCAAATTTATGCCTAAATGAGCCTTCCATTTCGTTAAGGAATGTTTCGTCATCAATAACACCTGTTACTTTAACTATTGCAGCAAGCATAGGTGTGTTTGGGAAGTTTTTGCCAAGAGTATCCATTGCAATCTGTCTTGCATCAATTGTATATACTTTTCCTTTGTATCCTCTTAAATGTGGGATGATTTCTTCCTTACTCTTTGCCGTATTAATAATAATAGCACCATCTTCTCTAAGTCCGGCTGTTACATCCACTATTTCAATAAGTGTTTCATCAACAACTACTACAAACTGCGGATCATAAATATTAGAATGAACCCTGATAGGTTTATCACTTATTCTGTCATATGCAGTAATAGGTGCTCCCATTCTTTCCGGGCCATACTCAGGAAAACCCTGGGCATTCTTTCCTGTTTTAAAAGCCACTTCTGCCAAAAGAAGCGCTGCTGTTTTAGCACCCTGACCTCCACGTCCGTGCCATCTGATTTCAAGAGTATTCTCCATTTTTTAATTCCTTCTCTTTTTTATAGTTTTCTCAAATACTTATGTAACTTATTTCGTTTAATTCTTTAGTGTGTTAAAGTTACGTTAAATTTTATTATATACAAATGCCTTTAGAATTGCAATAGTGAAGATTTACTGTATTGTGGCTTTTAAATCATCTTTTTCCTTAATTTTTCTTGCTAAATAAACAAATGGAGTATCTGCTAAACTGGTTACAATAAATATAATATAGCTTGATATTACAATGCTCCAAAGGGTCTTTATGCTATAAATTCCCCAAAATGAAGCAAAGGTAAATAATAAATCATTTAAGAATTGGGATACCATAGTGGAACCGTTATTTCTAAGCCATAAAAAATCTCTTTTGCTGTTGGAGCGTTTTTCTGTAAAACTCCATATTTTATGGTATGCCCACACATCAAATTCCTGAACTATTGCATACACTAACATACTGGCAATCATAATTCTTGGAGTATTTGAAAAAATAGTTTTCATTGCTCCCATCATTATGTCCGTAGAAGATGGTGTGTATAAAAGCCACCACTGGGAAAGAATAATAAATGTAACAGATGTTGCAATTCCTATATGTACAGCTTTTCTTGACTCTTTTTTACCATATAATTCACTTATAATATCCGTAACAAGAAACGTTGATGCAAACAAAACATTTCCCAAAGTCATTTCCATTCCAAAGGCAACAATAACAATTAAAACTTCTATGTTAGCAGCAATTGTAGCTAACACCGTAAAGCAGTAAAGTCCCTGCTTTCCAAAAAGTTTAAAGAAAGCAATAACACTTCCATAAATAATAAATATTGATAATACTAATAAAACTTCATTTGACATAATACTTATCCTCCTGTTTTTTGTCTTTTACAGCTATTGCATCAATTTCTTTGCATAGCCGGCATATGTCTTTTTATTCTATTTGTTTTCTCCCACACCAAAATCCGTATTATTAAGAAGGATATCCACTCTTTCATTGTCTATGTATTTTGGATATACCTCTTTAATAAATTCATTAATTACTTTTTTGTCCGGTTTTATAGGCATGGCATTTTCCACCATAATGTTTACACACACTCTTTTAAAATACTTAAGCCCCATTTCAATGTCCCGTATCATTGAATCTGCATTTTGTCCCTTTATTCCCTGCAAAAGATTTATCTCGTCAAAATATTTAGCAATAACCTCAGGATTCTTTTCTTCAATTCCTTTTACCAGCACTTCCTCACGTAATTTGTAATCAAAGGTTTCTAATCCTAATTTTATAAGTACGGTAATTCCAAGATGTGAAAAATCCTTTTTAAACTTTTCAATGTCATCTTTATGCATATAATGGCATTCAAAATGCACCTCATTAATCCCTTTATCTAAACAGATATCCTTTATTAACTTTATGGTTTTATCATCTAAATCCACAAAGCTCCCTGAATTAATGACCTCTAGTTTTTTGTAAATTCCTGTTATGTGACCTAATGCTTCTTTGTTTATTTTATAGTTGTTTTCAATATCCAAACTACTATCTAAGTGATAATCACAAAATCTGCATTTTCGCCATTTACATCCATCACCTACAAGCATTACTATTTCTCTTGGATTCTTCTCTTTAATAACAGAATATCTTACAGGATTAAATCCTTCCACCATAAAACTTTTCCTCCTAAACTGAAAAAAGAGTGCACTAAGGCACTCTTTTTCATTCTTATATTAATTCTTATATAAATTAATAATATAGGTTCCCTAGTTTTGTTTATAGACAGGATGGTTACGAACTGTCTTTTATATATTAATATATCTGATTTTACTCTTCTGTAGCATCAGTGCTTTCGACATCCTCTGAAACAGTAACTACTTCTTCTGAAGTATTTACCTCACCGTTTTCTTCTGCCGGTGTTTCTCCTTCAGCTGTTGTTTCCTCATCACCTTCTGATAATTCTAAAACATCATCCTCTGAAAGAACTGTATTTCTGTTATCTGTAGAAAGTCTTACAGAATTGTATCTCTTCATTCCTGTACCTGCCGGAATCAACTTACCAATAAGTACATTTTCCTTGATACCGATAAGTGGATCAACCTTACCGTTAATAGCTGCTTCAGTAAGAACTCTTGTTGTCTCCTGGAATGAAGCTGCTGAGAGGAATGAGCTTGTAGCAAGAGATGCCTTTGTGATACCAAGCATAATCTGTGTACCTGTTGCAGGCTCTTTGCCTTCTTCTACTAACTTCTCATTTACTTCATTGAAATCAAGAACTTCCACTGTTGTTCCCGGTAAGAACTCTGAATCACCGGCTGTTTCCACCTTAATTTTCTTAAGCATCTGTCTAACGATAACCTCAACGTGCTTATCGTTTATATCAACACCCTGTAGACGGTATACTCTCTGAACTTCTCTAATCATATAATCCTGTACTGCACGAAGTCCCTTAATCTTTAAGAGGTCGTGTGGATTAATACTACCTTCTGTAAGCTCATCACCGGCTTCAAGTATTGTTCCATCAAGAATCTTAATTCTTGAACCGTAAGGAATTAAGTAAGCCTTTGACTCACCTGTTTCATCGTTTGTTACAATAATTTCGCGTTTCTTCTTAGTTTCCTTGATTTCGGCTCTACCACCAAATTCTGCAATAATTGCAAGTCCCTT
This sequence comes from Eubacterium sp. CAG:161, assembly GCF_000432355.1. Lineage (NCBI taxonomy): Bacteria > Bacillati > Bacillota > Clostridia > Eubacteriales > Eubacteriaceae > Eubacterium > Eubacterium sp. CAG:161. Next base: position 33,564 of record NZ_HF991854.1, on the reverse strand, counting down.
TGGCTTTCTTGCTTCAAACAATTCTTCTACTCTAGGAAGACCCTGTGTAATATCGTCACCGGCAACACCACCTGTATGGAAGGTTCTCATTGTAAGCTGTGTACCAGGCTCACCAATTGACTGAGCGGCAATAATACCAACAGCTTCACCTACCTGTACTCTCTGTCCTGTTGCCATGTTTGCACCGTAACACTTAGCACAAACACCTATATGAGATTTACATGTAAGAATTGTTCTTATTTTAACCTTTGTAACACCTGTTGCAACAATTGCAGCTGCCCTCTTAGGTGTAATCATATGGTTTGCTTTTACTATAACATTACCCTCTGCGTCATACATTGTCTCTGCAGCGGTTCTGCCTGTTATACGTTCTTCAAGGCTTTCTACAACTTCATTTCCGTTCATTAATGACTCAATTTCCATATAAGGAATAGCCTTGCCTTCACAACAGTCAACATCACGGATAATTAAATCCTGTGATACGTCAACAAGTCGTCTTGTAAGGTATCCTGAATCGGCTGTACGAAGAGCTGTATCAGAAAGACCTTTACGGGCACCATGGGCAGAAATAAAGTATTCCAAAACGTCAAGACCTTCACGGAAGTTTGATTTAATAGGAAGTTCGATAGTCTTACCTGTTGTATCTGCCATAAGACCACGCATACCGGCAAGCTGTTTAATCTGCTTGTCAGAACCACGGGCACCTGAATCAGCCATCATAAAGATGTTGTTATACTTATCAAGGCCACCAAGAAGTGCGCTGGTAATCTTATTATCGGCATCCTGCCATGTTTCAATTACTTCTTTATATCTTTCCTCGTCTGTTAAGAAACCTCTTCTAAAGTGCTTTGTAATCTTATCAACAGTCTTTTCTGCATCTGCTAAAATCTGCTTCTTAGCAGCCGGTACTGTCATATCTGAAATTGAAACTGTCATGGCAGCTCTTGTGGAGAACTTGTAACCCATAGCCTTGATATTATCAAGAACCTCTGCAGTCTTTGTAGCACCATGGTTATTAATAACCTTCTCAAGAATCTGCTTTAACCCTTTCTTTCCTACATGGAACTCAACTTCAAATCTAAGATAATCTTCATCTTTTTCTCTCTTAACAAATCCTAAATCCTGAGGAAGTATTTCATTGAAAAGACATCTTCCTAAAGTAGTGTCAATAACACCTTCTACTTTTTCACCTTTTCCGTTAAATACTTTTCTCTTAATTTTAATCTTCTGATGAAGTGAAATATCGCCATTTTCATATGCAATAATTGCCTGGGCAACGCTACTGAAATAACGTCCCATAACATCTAACGCTTCTGAAATAACAACTCTGTCATCTGCCTGATATCTGATTATATCCGATGTTTTAATTATTCCATCATCTAAATCTTTCTTAATTTCTTCTTCAGACTGATATACCTTTTCACCAGCCATTGCTTCTTTTTCAGCATCTCCGGTGTAATCTACCATCTTATCCATTGTCAGATAGTAAATACCAAGTACCATATCCTGTGAAGGAACTGCCACAGGTGCACCATCAGACGGCTTAAGAAGGTTGTTAGGTGAAAGTAATAAGAATCTACATTCAGCCTGTGCCTCCACAGAAAGTGGAAGGTGAACAGCCATCTGGTCTCCGTCGAAATCGGCGTTGAAAGCTGTACATACCAACGGATGTAACTTAATAGCTTTACCTTCTACTAATACCGGTTCAAATGCCTGAATACCTAATCTATGAAGTGTCGGCGCACGGTTAAGCATAACCGGATGTTCCTTAATTACATCTTCAAGTACATCCCAAACTTCTGTCTGAAGTCTTTCCACCATCTTCTTAGCACTCTTAATATTATGTGCGGTTCCGTTTGCTACTAATTCCTTCATTACAAATGGCTTAAATAATTCAATTGCCATTTCCTTTGGAAGACCACACTGATAAATCTTAAGTTCAGGTCCTACTACGATAACTGAACGCCCTGAGTAGTCAACACGCTTACCAAGTAAGTTCTGACGGAAACGTCCCCGCTTACCTTTAAGCATATCTGAAAGTGACTTAAGTGCTCTGTTACCAGGTCCTGTTACAGGTCTGCCACGTCTTCCATTATCGATTAATGCATCAACAGCTTCCTGAAGCATTCTCTTTTCGTTTCTTACAATAATCTCAGGTGCTCCAAGCTCAAGAAGTCTTTTAAGACGATTGTTTCTGTTAATGATTCTTCTGTATAAATCATTTAAATCAGATGTAGCAAATCTACCACCGTCTAACTGTACCATAGGTCTGATATCAGGTGGAATTACCGGTATAACATCTAAGATCATCCATTCAGGTCTGTTCCCTGAATTTCTGAATGCTTCATGCACCTCTAATCTCTTTACGATTTTTGCCTTTTTCTGACCTGTCGCTTCAAAAAGTTCCTGCTTTAATGCTTCTGCTTCTTTATCAAGGTCAATTGCCTGAAGCAATTCTTTTATTGCTTCAGCACCCATTCCTACTCTGAACTTGCCATCAAATTCTTCGTAAGCTTCTCTATATTCCTTCTCTGACAATACCTGCTTGTACTCCAATGTTGTATCCATTGGGTCAAGTACGATATATGACGCGAAGTATAATACCTTCTCTAAAACTCTAGGTGAAATATCAAGTATAAGTCCCATTCTTGAAGGGATACCCTTAAAATACCAGATATGTGATACAGGTGTAGCAAGTTCTACACTACCCATACGTTCACGACGTACACTTGACTTTGTAACTTCAACACCACATCTGTCACAAATTACGCCTTTATATCTGATCTTTTTATATTTACCACAATGACATTCCCAATCCTTATTTGGTCCGAAAATCTTCTCACAGAACAAACCATCTTTTTCAGGTTTTAAAGTTCTGTAGTTAATTGTCTCCGGCTTTGTTACCTCGCCTCTTGACCATTCTCTGATTTTCTCAGGTGATGCAAGACCAATTTTAATTTTATCAAATGCTGCCTGTTCACTAACATTCATGTCTGCCATGATCAATCTCCCTTCTTTTAATTTTCTTCTCCGTCAGAAAATACCTCTCCTGAAGCATCAACTGTCTGGAGTTCATCATTTACAAATTCCTGTGTCTGGAAGCCTGCCTGTTCAAATGCCTGGCTATCTTCCTTATTTCCACTAAAATTCTTATCGCTGTTTAAGATTGCATTGAAGTTTGTTTCACCGTAATCAATGCTTTCCTTTAATTCAACTTCTTCATCATTTTCATCTAATACCTTAATATCTAATGCCAATGACTGAAGTTCCTTAATAAGAACCTTGAATGATTCAGGAATTCCCGGCTGAGGGATATTTTCACCCTTAATAATTGCTTCGTAAGTCTTAACACGTCCTACAACGTCATCAGACTTAACTGTTAAGATTTCCTGTAATGTGTATGATGCACCATAAGCCTCTAATGCCCAAACTTCCATTTCACCAAATCTCTGTCCACCGAACTGAGCCTTACCACCAAGTGGCTGCTGAGTTACTAATGAGTAAGGACCTGTTGAACGTGCATGAATCTTATCATCTACTAAGTGATGGAGTTTTAAGTAATGCATGAATCCGATTGTTACAGGGCTGTCAAAATACTCACCTGTTCTACCGTCTCTAAGTCTTACCTTACCATCTCTGTTAATAGGAACCCCTCTCCATTCATCTCTATGGTCAAGGTGTTCTCCTAAATATTCCATAACTTCAGGTCTTAATGTATCCTTATACTTAGCCTGGAAGTCTTCCCATTCAGTGTTTGCATAATCATTAGCAAGCTCAAGGGTATCCATAATATCATACTCGTCTGCTCCATCAAATACAGGTGTTGCAATATTGAAACCTAATACCTTTGCAGCAAGACTTAAATGAATTTCAAGGACCTGACCTATGTTCATACGTGAAGGTACGCCCAATGGGTTAAGCACGATATCAAGTGGACGTCCGTTTGGAAGGAATGGCATATCTTCAACAGGTAATACTCTTGAAACTACACCCTTGTTACCATGACGTCCAGCCATCTTATCACCAACGGAAATCTTTCTCTTCTGTGCAATATATATACGAACTGATTCATTAACACCAGGTGCTAATTCATCACCGTTTTCTCTCTTAAATACCTTAGCATCAACAATGATACCTGACTCACCGTGAGGAACCTTAAGGGATGTATCTCTTACTTCTCTTGCCTTTTCTCCAAAGATTGCTCTAAGAAGTCTCTCTTCCGGTGTAAGTTCTGTTTCACCCTTAGGTGTAACCTTACCAACAAGAATATCCCCTGCTCTTACTTCAGCACCAATTCTTATGATACCTCTTTCATCAAGGTCTTTTCTTGCATCATCACCAACGCCCGGAACATCATTTGTAATTTCTTCAGGTCCAAGTTTGGTATCTCTTGCCTCTGTTTCGTATTCTTCTATATGAATTGATGTATAAACATCATCCTGTACTAATCTTTCACTAAGAAGTACGGCATCCTCGTAGTTGTAACCTTCCCATGTCATAAATCCAATAAGCGGGTTCTTACCAAGAGCGATTTCACCATTAGATGTGGAAGCACCATCGGCAATAACTTCACCGGCTTCTACATGGTCACCCTTAAATACGATTGCTCTCTGGTTATAACAGTTACTCTGGTTACTTCTCTGGAATTTAAGAAGTTTGTATGTTTCCTTCTCACCGTTATCATCATATCTTAATGTGATTTCCTTAGATGTAGATCTTTCAACTACACCTGCACGTTTTGCAACAACACATACACCTGAGTCAACAGCTGCCTTGCCTTCCATTCCCGTACCAACTACAGGAGCTTCTGTAGTCATAAGAGGAACTGCCTGACGCTGCATGTTAGATCCCATAAGGGCACGGTTAGCATCATCGTTCTGTAAGAAAGGAATCATGGATGTAGCAACTGAGAATACCATTCTAGGAGAAACGTCCATAAGGTCAATTCTCTTCTTGTCAAACTGTGATGTTTCCTCTCTGAAACGTCCTGATACATTATTGTTTACAAAGTGTCCTTCTTCATCTAAAGGTTCGTTAGCCTGTGCTACTGTGTAGTTATCTTCCTCATCAGCTGTAAGGTAAACAACTTCATCTGTTACCCTTGGATTTTCAGGATCTGATTTATCTACAACACGATATGGTGCTTCAATAAATCCGTACTCATTCAATCTGGCAAAAGATGCAAATGAGTTAATAAGACCGATGTTTGGTCCTTCAGGTGTCTCAATAGGACACATTCTTCCATAGTGAGTATAATGTACATCTCGAACCTCGAATCCGGCACGGTCTCTTGAAAGACCACCAGGTCCTAAGGCTGATAAACGTCTCTTATGTGTCAACTCACCAAGTGGGTTATTCTGATCCATAAACTGTGACAACTGGGAACTTCCAAAGAATTCCTTAACGGCAGCTGTTACAGGTTTAATGTTAATTAATGTCTGTGGTGAAACTCCTTCAAGATCCTGAGTTGTCATTCTTTCACGAACAACTCTTTCCATTCTTGAAAGACCTATTCTATACTGGTTCTGAAGTAACTCACCAACTGCACGGATACGTCTGTTTCCTAAGTGGTCAATATCATCAGATGTACCAATACCATACTCTAAGTTGAGTAAGTAGTTAATAGAAGCAAGAATATCTTCCTTAGTAATGTGCTTTGGAACTAATTCATGAGCACGTCTCTTAATGGCATCCTTTAAATCTTCTTCTGAATCATTTTCTTCAAGGATTTCTGCCAAAACAGGATAATATACATCTTCTAAAATTCCAAGACTCTTGCAGTCAAAGTCAACATAGGCATTAATATCTACTGCAAGGTTTGAAAGTATCTTTTCATTCTTAACATCTGTCTGAATCATAACAGATGGAATTGCAGCATTCTGAATCTTTACAGCTAAATCCTTTGTAACTGTAGTTCCTGCTTCCGCAATAACCTCACCTGTAGTCATGTCTATAACATCCTCTGCTAATACATGACCTGTGATACGATTCTTAAATGCTAATTTTTTGTTATATTTATAACGTCCTACTCTTGCAAGATCATATCTCTTTGCGTCAAAGAACATTCCTGTAATAATTGATTCCGCACTGTCAACACTTAAAGGCTCGCCCGGACGGATTTTCTTGTATAACTCAAGAAGTCCGCTCTCGTAATCGTCACTCTGGTCTTTTTCAAATGTAGCAGTAAGTTTCTCTTCTTCACCAAATAATTCAGTGATTTCTGCATTTGTTCCAACACCTAAAGCTCTAATAAGAACTGTAACCGGTACTTTTCTTGTTCTGTCAACACGAACATAAAATACATCATTAGAATCTGTTTCGTATTCTAACCATGCACCACGGTTAGGAATAACCTGTGAAGTATATAATTCCTTACCTACCTTATCATGTCCGATAACATAGTAGATACCAGGTGAACGCACCAGCTGACTTACGATAACACGCTCAGCACCATTGATTACAAATGTACCTGTTGCTGTCATAAGAGGTAAATCTCCCATGAAAATCTCGTGTTCTGTAAATTCTCCGGTTTCCTTATTATGAAGTCTTACTTTTACCTTCAAAGGTGCAGCATATGTTGCATCTCTTTCCTTACATTCCTCGATTGTGTATTTCTTTTCATCTTCACACAATTTGAAATCAACAAATTCGAGGCTTAAGCTCTGTCCGTAATCTTCAATTGGAGAAATATCATCTAATACTTCTCTAAGACCTGATGTCAGGAACCATTCATATGAATCTCTCTGAACTTCAATAAGGTTAGGCATTTCAAGCACTTCTTTTTGTCTGGAATAGCTCATTCTGATGCCTTTTCCCGCTTTTACAGGACGAATTCTGTTCTTTTCCATCGACGTTTCACTCCTTGTCTTTATTTTGTTAATTAATTAGCTACATAAACTTTATTTTATTAGTTTTTAAGGCGTTTTCTTAGTAAAAAACTGCCATTTTTGCTCTTAAAAGGGCGCACTAACCCCCTTGTATGCGCGTAGCAAATTTTACTATACCACTAAATGTAAAAAGAGTCAACCATTTAAAAACAATTGACTCTTTTCATGTATAATATTTTAATTTTGTTTAATGTTAATTATAATTCTTTATTCTTTTTAAGGTACTCACGGGTATCCTTTGCCACTACACCACCTAATGCAAACAAAGCAATTATGTTTGGAATTGCCATAAGTCCGTTAAAGATATCAGCTATAGTCCAAACTGCTGCAACTGTCATATAAGGTCCAATGAATACTGCCAAAATATAAAGCCATCTGTAAACCTTTACAGCACCTTTGCTTCCATTAAAGAGATATTCAAGACATCTCTCACCATAATAATTCCATCCAAGAATAGTAGTAAAAGCAAAGAACACAAGACAAATCATTAATATAAATGATGCCACATCTCCCGGAAGGAAATATAATCCCTTCTGCCATGCTGCAGTTGTAACCTGAACGCCTTCAAGACTCTTATCTGCCCATGTTCCCATCATTACAATTGATAAACCTGTCATTGTACAAATAATTATTGTATCAATAAATGTACCTGTCATTGAAACAAGTCCCTGTCTTACAGGTTCCTTAGTCTGAGCTGCTGCAGCTGCTATAGGTGCAGAACCAAGTCCTGACTCATTGGAGAAAATACCTCTTGCAACACCTTTTTGCATTGCAATTGCAATAGAGGCAAGAACACCACCTGCAACGGGTTTAACGCCAAATGCTCCTTCAAATATTTCAACAAAAGCTCCCGGAACATTTTCAATATTAGCTATAATAAGTACCAAAGCTGCAACTACATAAATAACTGCCATAAACGGAACAATTATCTGTGATACACTGGCAATTCTCTTAATGCCGCCAATTACCACCAAGCCTACACAAAGTGCAAGAATTACTGCCGAAACAACAATTGCATATGAATATTCAGCTCCAAATATGCTTACAGTATGTGCCTTATTAGGATCAAAAAATCCCTGTACGGCTGATGCAATACCCTGAACCTGTGTAAATGTACCTATACCAAACAAACCTACACACGCCCCAAAGAAAGCAAAGATTTTTCCAAGCCATCTCCAATTACGCCCCATACCGTTTTCAATGTAATAAAATGGTCCGCCAAGCACATGACCATCTTCGTCTATCTTTCTATACTTTACTGCAAGAAATCCTTCAGAGTACTTTGTTGCCATTCCAAAGAAGGCTGCCAACCACATCCAGAATAACGCTCCCGGTCCACCAGCAAGAACGCCAATAGCTGTGGCTACACCTACGATATTTCCTGTTCCAATAGTTGCTGAAAGTGCTGTACACAATGCCCCAAAGCTTGTAACTTCACCTTCACCTTCCTCTTCGTTTTTAACCATAAATCTAAGAGCTTTAGGTAAATGTATTACCTGTATAAGTCTCAAACGAAAAGTAAGGTAGACACCTGCTGATAAAATGAGTACAATAAGCGGTACTCCCCAAACAAAGTTATCTACCTGTCCTAAAAACGCTGTAAACTGTTTCATTTTTTCCTCCTGTCCTTTTGCCTGAGAGATCGACTGTACTTCCAGTCTTACACCTTCGGCGCCTGAGTCAGCTATAAGCCATCAGACCTCTCCAGTTATTTTTTCTCAATATTATCAATAGAATATATTTTCAAAAGAAAACAGACATTATGTATTAAATACAAATGCCTGTCTCCATTTAAACAAATTAATTATTTAAGAGTTACTGTTGCTCCAACTTCTTCTAACTGCTTCTTAAGAGCTTCAGCTTCTTCCTTAGAAATTCCTTCCTTAACAACCTTAGGTGCTCCGTCAACAACTTCCTTAGCTTCCTTAAGTCCTAAACCTGTAGCATCCTTAACTGCCTTAATAACTTTAACCTTCTGAGCTCCAACTTCTGTTAACTCAACGTCAAATTCTGTCTTTTCTTCAGCTGCTGCTGCATCTCCACCTGCTGCTGCAACTACAACACCTGCTGCTGCAGATACTCCAAATTCTTCTTCACATGCCTTTACAAGGTCATTTAATTCTAATACTGTTAATCCTTTGATTACTTCAATGATTTCTGCTGTTGTCATTGTAAATTCCTCCATTTTATTCTTTTAATTCTTGTGCGGATTCATAATCCGTAATTGCTCATACAACTAATTACTGAGCTGCTTCTTCGTTCTGTTCTGCAATCTGCTTAATAACACGAGCGAAGTTTGTAATTGGTGACTGCATAGATCCAAGTAATTTTGAGAAAAGTACTTCTCTTGATGGAATAGATGCAATCTGCTTTACACCGTCTGCATCATAGTAAACACCGTCAACTACACCGCCTTTAACTTCCAATGCTTCTGCACCCTTTGCAAAGTTTACTAAAACTCTTGCTGCTGCAGTAGCATCATCCTTACAAACTGCGATAGCTGTAGGTCCTTCAAGATGCTGAGCTAAATCTGAAAATTCTGTATCTTTGATTGCAAAATTAATCATAGTGTTCTTGTATACTTTGTATACAACGCCTGCTTCTCTTAACTGTTTACGAAGCTCTGTGTCCTGTGCAACAGTAAGTCCACGATAGTCAACTACAACTGCTGTAGCTGCACCATTGAGTAATTCTGAAATCTCTTCTACGATAGGTTTCTTTAACTCTACTTTTGCCATGAATGTCTTGCCTCCTTATTTTTTTTAGGTCTGCAACCTTCATTCGCCGAACTTATTCATAAAAAAACTCCCTGCGAAAACAGAGAGGCACTAATAGTCATATATAAATAACTCCCTCGGTAGGCGATGTTAATGCTTACTTCACATATGAATCATATGCAAAACCTACTGTCTTCGGCAATTGGTTTTTAACCACTTGTGCATAATAGCACATTATTATTATATTGTCAACTGATATGCTTCAATAAACATGAAGCATATCAGTAACAAGTTACATAAATAAATTATGCGTTAACAATTTTTGAAACGTTAACCTTTACACCAGGTCCCATTGTTGATGTAACAGTGATTGACTTAATGTAAGCACCCTTAACTGCTGCCGGTTTAGCTTTCATAATAGCACCCATAAGCGCTTCGAAGTTCTGTGTTAACTGTTCTTCTGTAAATGAAGCCTTTCCAACAGGAACGTGAACGATGTTAGCCTTGTCAAGTCTGTACTCAATCTTACCTGCTTTGATATCAGCAATAGCTTTTGTAACATCCATTGTTACTGTACCTGCTTTTGGGTTAGGCATTAAGCCCTTTGGTCCGAGAACACGACCAAGTCTACCAACAACACCCATCATATCAGGTGTAGCTACAACCACATCGAAATCAAACCATCCGTCGTTCTGAATCTTAGGAATTAATTCTTCTGCTCCAACAAAATCTGCTCCTGCTGCTAAAGCTTCGTCAGCCTTTGCTCCCTTAGCGAAAACCAAAACCTTAACTTCCTTACCTGTACCGTTAGGTAAAACTACGGCACCACGGATCTGCTGATCTGCATGACGTCCGTCACAACCTGTTCTAATGTGACATTCTATTGTTTCATCAAATTTTGCAACTGCTGATTTCTTTACTAAAGAAATCGCTTCTTCTGTATCATACTGTGCAGCTCTGTCAATATTCTTTGCTGCCTCAATATACTTCTTACCTCTCTTCATTTAAACCTCCTCGTGGTAATAACGGATATACCTCCCACGTTCTTTTCAATTCATTTTTATTATAGTAGAATCTTCCTCAGACTCTGCCATTTCGAAAATGTTTCATGCAATTGTATGATAACAATGCCTTCATTTACGAAAATTAGTCTTCAACCTTGATTCCCATGCTTCTTGCAGTACCTGCGATCATGCTCATAGCAGCCTCAACTGTTGCCGCATTTAAATCCTTCATCTTTGTTTCTGCAATCTGCTGTAAATCAGCTTTTGAAATTGTTGCAACTGTTTCCTTAATTGAGTTTCCTGCACCCTTCTGAATCTTGCAGGCTTTCTTTAATAAAACTGCTGCAGGTGGAGTCTTTGTAATAAAACTAAAACTCTTGTCCTGGTAAACAGTGATAACAACAGGAATGATCATTCCCGGCTGATCAGCTGTTCTTGCGTTGAAGTCCTTTGTGAACTGAACGATGTTTAATCCATGCTGTCCAAGTGCTGGACCAACTGGTGGAGCTGGTGTTGCTTTTCCAGCCTCAATCTGCAATTTAATGTAACCTTCTACTTTCTTTGCCATTTTTCGGCACCTCCTATTGTGGTATTATCGGGAATCCCTCCCACTGCTTCGTGACCACCACGAAACATTCTTCTTTTATCTTAAAACCAATATTTAAATGGTCTTAATTCATCTTTTTAACTTCGGAGAAATTAAGTTCTACCGGAGTTTCTCTTCCAAACATGTCCACGTTAATTGTGACTGTCTGTCTGTTATCGTCAATACGCTTAATAGTACCTGCAGTACCTGTCCATACGCCTCCAATAACAGTAATCATATCCCCTTCCGCAAAATCAATATTGACTCTTTCGGTCTTAATACCTAAAGTAGCCATTTCTTCTGCTGTAAGAGGAACCGGCTTAGATCCTGGTCCTACGAAACCTGTAACACCTCTGGTATTTCTTACTACATACCATGTGTCATCGTTCATAACCATATTAATAAGCACATATCCAGGGAAAAGCTTCTTCTCAGTAACTTCTCTTTTGCCGTTCTTCAATTCTACCACTTCCTGTTTTGGAACTGATACTTCTAATATCTGATCCTGCAATTTTCTGTTTTCAATTGACTGTTCGATATTAGTTTTAACTTTGTTCTCATATCCTGAATAGGTATGAACAACATACCATTTTGCTTCTGACATCTAATCACCTCTTATATTCTTATATTATCCAATAATCTTATCAAGACCAAACTGTATCAGCTGATCAATCATGCCAATGAGGATACCAAGAATAGTTGTGATTATAACTACTACAACGCTCTGTCTTACTATAGAAGCCTTTGTAGGCCAGATAATCTTTGCATATTCAGCTTTAAGACCTGTCCACCAGCTCTTAGTTTTAGAGCTTTTCTTCTTAGCTTTAGCTTCTGCCATGTTTCTACCTCCCAAAAAACTATTTTGTTTCTTTGTGTAATGTATGCTTCTGACAGAACTTGCAATATTTCTTTGTTTCTACTCTGTCCGGATGAGTTTTCTTATCCTTAGTAGTATTGTAATTACGCTGCTTGCATTCTGTGCATTCTAATGTGATTCTTGTTCTCATGAGATTCACCTCCGTTATATTCTATCTAATCCATCCCAGAGAGTATTTTTTTTTATCACTTTTTGTAATATGAGCAAAAAAAAAAGACCTCTCTTTGCTATACAACTATAACATCTAAACCTTTTTACGTCAACAGTAAAATAGCAAATTCGAAATCTTTTTTCAATTTATTTATCCATTCCCGTTGCAATACACACAAAATAGACTTTTTCAACTCCTGCCATAATAAGAATTTTGCTACAGGCATCTATTGTGCTTCCTGTTGTATATATATCATCCACTAAAAGCACATTTTTATAATTACTGATTTTTTCAACATCCACTGCAAATGCATCTGACATATTCATCTTGCGCTGTTCATTGCTAAGTCCCTTTTGAGGTATTGTGTCCTTTATTCTGATAAGGCTTTTGTTGTCCGTTTCTATTCCCGTATAAAAACCTAATCTGTTTCCAAATTCTTCCGCCTGATTGTATCCTCGTTTTTGTTTCTTCTTATCATACATTGGAACCGGTATAATTTTATCTATCTGCCACCTTTTAAGTAATTCTCCATATTTTTCTGCTGCAATTTTCCCATAAAAATCTCCATATGCTTTCTGATTTCCATATTTAAACCTGTAAACGGACTCTTTCATTTCTTCCTTATATTCAAATACGGCTACGCCTTTTTCAAAAGTATGATTAATTTTTCTGCAATCACCACATAATATTTCATCATTCCCTTTTAAAGGCTTTCCGCATTTATAGCACCTATTTCTTCCTATAAGAAACTTTGATATGTCGCATTTTTCGCAAACATCCCCGGAAGATTTTATTACTCGCTCACATAACGGACATACCTTCGGAAAAAATATCCCCATTAATTTTTCTTTCATATATTCCCTTTTACTCATTATAGTAATTTATAATCTGCCACTTAAGTCCTGAATACCTTTTATGCTGATCTTCATTAGCTATCATGGCTTCAAACATTTCCTTTCTTCCTACAATGCACACGCACTTCTTTGCTCTGGTAACTCCTGTATACAAAAGATTTCTGGTCATAAGCATCTGCACTCCCGAAACTAAAGGCATAATAACTGCAGGATATTCACTACCCTGAGACTTATGTATTGTAATGGCATACGCCAGCTCCAATTCCTCTGCCTGTTTTGTATCATAAGTTACATATCTGTCATCATCAAAAACAACTTCTATATAATTAGTAGTATTGTTAATTTTAGTAACAATTCCCATATCTCCGTTAAATATGCCACTGCCGGTATCAAATATTCTTCCTGAAGCCGAGCGTTGTTCCCAGCTAAGCTGATAATTGTTTTTAACCTGCATAACCTTATCACCCTCCCTGAAAATTGTCCCTGCAATTTCCTTTTCGCTTTTATCAGGAGAAGGAGGATTAATAAACTTCTGAAGTTGTTCATTTAAGGAATTGACACCTAAAATACCGTTTCGCATAGGTGTTAAAACCTGAATATCCTGTTCTTTTGCCCCTACATATCCCGGAAGCTTTGTTTTAAGAAGACCAATAGTTGCATTTAATGCCATTTGTGCATTTTCTCTTTCTATATATAAGAAGTCACCGGTACTGTTATCCAGCGCCACCTGCTGTCCTGCATTAATTTTGTGGGCATTTACAACTATTCCACTTTCTCCCGCCTGTCTGAACACCTTCGTCAGCTTAACCACGCTAAACTGTCCCGAATCAATAATATCTTTTAAAACATTTCCCGGTCCCACACTTGCCAGCTGATTTACATCCCCCACAAAAACAACTCTTGTTCCAATGGTAATGGCTTTTAACAGTGCATGCATAAGAAATGTATCTACCATGGACATCTCATCTACAATAATAACATCTGTTTCCAAAGGATTTTGTTCGTTTCGTCCAAATCTTGCAGACAAATCATCTGCTGTTACCTCATCACCACCACCGGATACTTCCAACAGTCTGTGAATAGTGCTTGCCTTATGCCCTGTAGCCTCGCTCATTCTCTTTGCAGCCCTTCCTGTAGGTGCTGCAAGGGACACTTCTAAGCCATCTGTTTCAAACATTTGGATAATGGCATTAATAGTAGTGGTCTTTCCTGTTCCGGGACCACCGGTAATAACGGAAACACCATTATTCTGGGTTTCAATAACTGCCTTTCTTTGCAGTTCATCTAACTGAACCCCTGTCAGCTTTTCAATGGTATCTAACTTAATTCCCATAATATAGTCATCTTCCGTTGTTTCTATATTAAGCTCTAAAAGCATTCTGGCAATATTCAGTTCTGTATAATAGAAAGTTGACAGAAACACCCCTTCAACATCATCTATTTCTTTTAAAATCAGTTTTTTTTCAAGAATCAGTTCTGTAAAGCAGTTGTCTAACAAATCCATATTATAGGTTCCGTCAGCACTCATGTACTGATCTCTAAGTCCCAAAAGATTAATGGTTCTTTGTGCCAGCTGTTCCTTTGGCAAATAGGTATGACCTGAGGTAGAAGCATCTGCCAAGGCATAACACATACCGCTTTTTATTCTGACGGAGGCATTTACTTCCACTCCCGCCCTTCTTGCTATTTCATCTGCTGTTTTAAAGCCAACCCCTGCCACATCATCTGCAAGACGGTAAGGGTTGGTTTTTATGATGTCATAAACCTTAGTTCCATATAATGTGTATATTTTATTTGCCAAAGCCGGAGATATACCGTAGCCCTGAAGAAAAATCATAATATCTCTCATATCTTTCTTATCTTCAACCTGCTTGCATATATCCATGGCTTTTCTGGTGGTTATTCCTCTTATTTCCGCTAATCTTTCCGGTTCTTCTTCTATTATTCTGATGGTATCTTCCCCAAAACGTTCCACAATTCTGTCTGCAAGAACTGCACCTAAGCCCTTAATAGCTCCTGAGCCCAGATACTTTTTAATAGAGAACTCATCCGTAGCAGGAATTATTTCATAGGAAATAACCTTAATCTGTTCTCCATAAATATCATGAAAAACCTCTTCTCCCTCTATTTCCACATATTCACCCTCACCTATGTATCCAAAAGTTCCTGTACACTTAATTTCCTTTTTTCCACTTAATAAAGTAAGAACAGTGTAACCGTTGTCCTCATTTCTAAAGGTAATATTTTCTACATATCCACTGATATTTTTCATTTAATGTTCCTTATCCTAACAAGGCTGTCCAAAAATGGGACAGCCTTTAGATTAATATTTATTATTTTAATTTTTCTGAATTTTCCTCGTCAATATATTCCAGATATTGTCCGGTTCCGATGGCAACTGCCGTCATAGGATCCTCTGCGGTCATGGTGTTAATGCCGGTTTTTGCCTCTATCAGTTCATCCAGTCCGTTAAGAAGACAACCACCGCCTGTTAAAACTATACCTCTTACTGCTATATCTGCTGCCAGTTCCGGAGGAGTCTGTTCCAAAACCCTGTGTACTGCATCAATAATACTTGTTGTAACATCCCTTAATGCTTCTTCTGTTTCTTCCGATGTTACTTCTATGGTTTTTGGAAGACCGGTAACTAAGTTTCTTCCCCTTACTTCCATTTTCTGATTTTCAGATTTATTATAGCATGTACCAATTCCAATTTTAATTTCTTCGGCAGTTCTCTCTCCAATAAGAAGATTGTGTTTCTTTCTCATATATCTGACAATAGCTTCGTCAAAATCATCTCCTGCCACTTTAACTGATGTGCTGACTACTGTTCCTCCCAATGAAATAACTGCAATGTCGGTAGTTCCTCCACCAATATCCACAATCATGTTACCACAAGGCTTCTTTATCTCTATGCCGGCGCCTATGGCTGCTGCTAAAGGTTCTTCCACCACAAAGACCTCCCTGGCTCCTGCCTGAAAAGCTGCGTCCTGTACTGCCTTAGTTTCAACTTCTGTAGCTCCACTTGGTATACATACACATATACGTGGTTTCTTATATGAACGTTTTCCTACAGCTTTTTGAATAAAATATCTAATCATCTGCTCAGTAACTGAATAATCAGATATAACTCCCTGCTTAAGAGGTCTTACGGCAACTATATTTCCCGGAGTTCTTCCTATCATAAGACGGGCTTCCTCTCCGACAGCTTTTATCTTGTCAGTATCTCTGTCAATGGCAACTACTGAAGGCTCTTTTAAAACAACACCTTTTCCTTTTATATAAACCAATACACTTGCTGTTCCTAAATCTATACCAATATCTGTGTTAAACATTTGACGCTCCTTATGTGTAAAAAATTTTGTTTTCATCCTTATATATATTTTAGAATATCCATACTAAACTAAAGTATAACAACTTTTTCCCATTCTGTATATGTTTTATTTTTAAAAAATTTCCATTTTTTAGATATGTTTTTCCGTTTTTTTGCCTTCCTTTTCAGATATATCGTCCTTTTTCAACCTGTTTTTTACTTTTTTTCATGTTTTTTTGTATTTTTCGTCTTTTTTCGATATTCTTTTACATTCTGTTCATATTTTGTTCATAAGTACCCTTTATTATAAACACTGTACGAGTTATTAAGTACTTTTTACGAGTGCTAAGAGCTTGTGCATATAGTTTGTATACGTCATACCCTATAATGGCGTATTTTAAGTTTTTCATACTCAACCTAGTGGGTGAAACTCCCACTAGGTCCCCCGTAAACAACAGCCTTACTGATTTATCAGTTAAGGCTTTTATTTTTTTCATATTTAGCCTTTGTTGCAAGACCGCCACGTATGTGACGTTCTTTTTTATTTTTGTCTAACACCTCTCTTACTTTAATTGCCAGTCTCTGATTAATTTGCGGAAGACGTTCAGATACGTCTTTATGTACTGTGCTTTTGCTGATTCCAAACTGTCTGGCACACTGTCTTACCGTGGAATTGTTTTCTACAATGTAATTAGATGTTTCAAGTACCCTCTCTTCAATATATTCTTTCAAAAAAACCTCTATACAACTTATACTTTGTACATTTTATGCAATGTTTTTTTATGTTATGAAAAATTAAAAACTGCCACAGTATTTTACTCCCATGACAGTTCTTATATCATCTGTTTTTAGTGTGTCTTATACTTTCTAAATGGTATTTCCACATTATTTTATATTTCTGCTTTTTCCCAATACAATCTTATAGTATGCCTTACAGTTTTTAGGTACCTTAAATACTGACTTACCTGAAATTTTGCTGAAAGCTCCTTTGTTAATTTTAGCTCTTTTAGCCTTAATTGTTATGTTCTTAAGTTTCTTATCTCCCTTAAAGGCGTTCTGATAAATAATTTCTACCTTTTTACCAATACATACCTTTGTAAGATTTTTGCAGTTATAAAAAGCTGACTTTCCAATAAAGGAAACATTATTACCAATTGTTACCTTCTTTAATTTTTTCATTTTTGCAAATGCCTTTGCCTTTATGCTTATAACCTTATATGTGACATTTTTAATTTTAACCTTAGAAGGTATATTTACGGCTTTAACCTTGCTGTTCTTTGCCCCTACACACATAACAGTTTTATTTTTATCTTTATTAGTTAAAACCTTGTATTTGCAGTTTTTAACTGTATATACATTTCCAATAGCTGCTGTTTTTTTGTCAACAACTGTTACCTGACATCTGATAGGATCTCCATTATTTGTATAAGCATATACTGTAGTTGTTCCCGGCTTTAATCCATAAACCACGCCTCCATCACTTACTTCAACAACAGAATCATCTCCCACAAGGAATTTGCAGTTTTCACCAAATACTGCATTCTCCGGTTGATATTTAACTCCTAAATCCTTATATTCGTTTACTCCTATAGTGTAATCATATTTAGGGAATTCATAATATGCCTCCATAGGCATTTCGTCGCTTTCCCCATCAGTACATACATGTACTTTACAGGTAGCTGTTAATCCACTAGCGGTTTTAGCTGTTATTATTGTATCTCCCGATTTTATAGGAGTTACACTGCCATCCATAACCTCTGCCACTTCCGGATTAGATGATGACCACTGTATTTCGCTGTTTGTTGCATCAAAAGGAATAACTGTTGCCTTTATTTCCCCTTCATCACTCCACTGGTTCAGTATCATGTATTTTCTGTTTAATATAATCTTTCTTTCCTTAACATATTCCCTTTCAGAAATGTATTTAGCAGTAAGGGTAGTATCTTTAACTAATATATCTGATGATGAAAATTCACCGTCAAAATCATAGCCGTTCTTTTTAAGATTCTTTATTTCCTCAGGCTCCATAAATTCCGACAAATCCTCTTCCGTACTACCTATGTAACTTAAATACTCTTTAAAATTCATATGGAAATGAGCATTCCATCCTACAAAAACATAGCCTTTTTTCTTAGGTGCCGTTGGAAAACTGCTTACAGTTTTTCCAATGTATTCATCCTTTGTAGCAATGACCTTATTGTCCGCCATAAACTTAACCTTACAAGGCTGTGGAACAATAGATGCTACATTCTTATCAACCCATTCTGTTCTTTCCTTTATCCAGCCTCTTAACCTTTCTATTTCCTGGTCGTAAGTCAGATAATTATTTCCCTTAGAATCTTCTTCCATATCATCCTGTCCTAAATCTGACATTCCCCATTTTTCAAAGTTATATGCTGCTGTCTTAACCATCTCATCTTTGTATTTGTCAAGCTGACCACCCGGCATAATCAGTTCATTAACTTTTTCCTTTATTGACGGCCATGCATCAACTATAGCCTGGGCAAATGTTTTATCTTCAAACAATTTGTCAAACCACAGATTTGTGTTCCGGCTCCAGCCTGTAACAGAGTTTCCGGAATATTCTGTTGAACCCCAGGCAACATAATCAAAGTCCCAAAGAGGCCCAAAATATAATTTTCCATTTCTTGGTTTATACAAATATGTACTTGGAGAAACAAATCCATCCCCATTCATGGAGAATTCCTGCATCCAGTAATAATATACTGCTGCATTTAAATCCATATATTCCGTATAGGATGTTCCATTAGAATCCTTGAAATTCTTTCCGTATATTGCATCTTCCGTTTTTTGAACATAATCCTTTATATAATTAAACTGTGTTTCATTGTAATAATCTTCAAACTTAGGACTTTCTAACTTAAATTCAACATTATTATTAGTTGAAAATGTCTGATGTTCAATTCTCTCATATGGAGAAAGTGCCAGCAAATATCCTCCTGATATAATGGCAGGATCCGTAGAGTTCATTGTTTCCTCCGACTCTTCCAAATCATCAATATCTACTCTTGTGCTACCTACCCTTACCTGCTGCGACAGGAAATAACTTCCGTAATATTCTCCATTCATCACAACATCTACAGGTTCACTTTTAGGAGTAAATGCCATATTAAGCTGCTGTCCTAACCAATATGTAATCTTATTTCTAAGAAGACTGTTATCATAATAGTTAGCAAGCAATACCCAGTGTTTATTCTTTCCCATTCCAAGAAGGTCTGCTTTTTTATCAAGCTTAATCTTGTATGGCTTTTTAGGAGTAGCCCATGTAGAATTTCCACGTCCTCTTATGTATTCCATATTGTAAGTTCCACCTGTTACTTCCTTGCCTGTATACTCAGAAACAAAGCCATCCGGAACCTTTATGGTCATACTCCCGTAGCACTCTACTGAATGGTCACTTGAAGCATTCATTTCTGCAATAGTTCCATCTTCTTCATTAATATTAAAGTATATTACAGGAACGGTACTTTCAACAAATTCCACAGCTCTTATAAGGAAGTTTACCTTAGATGCTGATGTAGATAATACTTTAAGGGAAACTGTATGTTCTCCTGTAAGTTTTAATTCTGACACATCAATTGAACTGTCCTTTGTGTATGTCCAGTCATTTTTCTTTCTTTGTTTATATAATTTAAAAGTTCCAACCGGTTTGCTTCCACCATCAACGAAAACTCCAACGGTTATATCGCCTCCCCTTTCGGCTATGGCGTCAAGACTTAATCTTCCTACAATTTTTCCGTCAAAATTCAACTTTTTATCAATTGTGATTTCACTATTTAAAATATCCTTATCTTTTCCTGAAACAAGAACACCCTTTCCCTTTTCATTTTCAGTAAGGGTAACTTCTGAATTGCTAGTCTTTAGCTGATTATTCTTAAGCAAAACTGCCATATTTTGTCTGAAATAATCACCTTTAATACTTTTTCCGTCATCCTTTCCGTTATCATTTCCGGTTTGTGTTTTTTCTACAACATCATCTGCTTTAACATTTGTGTGATAAACGCCTGCTCCCGGAACTACCATGGACAAAGCTAACAGAATGCTAAGGGCAGAACTGCATAGCTTTTTCATTCCCTTTCTCATATACCTCTCCCTTCTGCCTTATAGGCAAAAAAATGCTATCATCAATTGTGATACAATTTTGATAACACTGATGATAGCACTATATACAAAAACTTACAATACTGTTTTTTTTAACAATTGAGATATTTCTTTAACCATTTTTTAACATTTTCCTGTAAATGTTTGGACAATTTTTCATACACCATTTGGTTATACTCTCTTAATATCTCCTTTTCTTTTCCATCTAACATGTCCATGTCAATTAATTCCATATCATAAGGAACATAGGTGAGATTTTCAAAGCATAGAAATTCTCCAAAATCCGTTTTTTCCTTCTCTTTACACAAAATAAGATTTTCAATTCGTATTCCAAATTCATTGTCTAAATAAACTCCCGGTTCATTTGACGTTATCATTCCCGGCTCAAATACAGGATTTAATTCCGGATTTTTCATTATTCTGTATCTAATGGCATTAGGTGCCTCATGAACACTTAAAAGATAACCAACTCCATGTCCGGTTCCATGATTATAATCAAGTCCCATATCCCATAGAGGCTTTCTTGCAATATAATCAAGAGTCGTTCCGCTACAGCCTTTTTTAAATATTGCCCCTGACAGCTTTAAGTGTCCCTTAAGCACTGCCGTATACATTTTTTTCATTTTTTCCGTAACATTTCCTAAACTTATGGTTCTTGTAATGTCTGTGGTTCCCTCCAAATAATGCCCACCACTGTCTATAAGTACAATACCTTCGTTTTTTATAACTACACTAGACCCCTTTGTGGCACTGTAATGTACTATTGCACCATGTTCGTTATATCCCACAATTGGGGCAAAGCTTGGCTCAATATAGCTTTCTGCCCGGTTTCTAAAATCCTCAAGCCTGTCTCCTAACTTCAGTTCATCCATATATTCCTTTCCCACATTGGTTTTAAGCCAGTACAGAAAATTTGTCATTGCCACACCGTCTAAAATATGAGCTTTTTTCTCATTTTCTATTTCTGCTTCATTTTTAACTGCTTTAAGTTGCAAGGCAGGAGTCAGCTTATTTATTATTTTATTATCATTATTAATTGATTCTATGACAGCATAATTGGCGCTGGATTTATCAAGCCAGATTCTTTTCTTTCTTATTTTTTCTAAATCTGCATACACGATGCCATAATCCCGTATTTTGATATCACATTCTTTTAAGTATTCTTCTATGTTGTCCTGTAACTGAATTTTATTAACGTAAAAATTAATCTCATCTTTGGTTATAATCAAAAATCCCATAAATACAGGCGTATACATTATATCATTGCCTCTTAAATTAAGAGTCCATGCCACTTCATCTAAGGCTGAAAGAAGTAAAACATCTGCCCTTCTCTCCTCCATCATGTTTCTTATTTCATTTATTTTAGCAGCTGTATTTTTTCCCGTATACTTATCATCCAGCTTCCATATTGGCTTATGGCTGATTTCCGGACGGTCCTCCCATATTTTATCTATTAAAGCCAAATGACCATCCACTGTTACATTTTCAATATTTCTTATATTTTCTGCCATATCAGCAGACATCATTTTTCCGTCAAAGGCTACAGTGATATTTGTTTTTGCAATATTTTTAATATATTCATATACTGTATAAACTCCTGCTTCTCCGGATTTCATTAATTTAACTTCAGTATTTTTCAATTGATTTTCTGCCTGAAGAAAGTACCTTCCATCAGTCCACAGACACGCCTCTTCCATGGTGATTACCGCTGTTCCTGCAGAGCCTGTAAAACCCGTTATAAACTCTCTTGTTTTAAAATAATCCCCTATATACTCGGAGCCATGAAAATCACAGGTAGGTGCTACATATACATCCACTGCTGTTTCCTTCATTATTTCCCTTAATCTTTTTATTCTGTTATTTACTGTCATATTAAAACCTTCCCTTATAACAAACAAGAAAAGTGTAGTCGCACATAAAAACCTAACAGTTTCTTAATGCAAATACACTTTATCTTAAATATTATAATACTATTTGATGCAATTGTTCTCTATACCGTATGTTTTATTGTATATATCAATACATTTGTAAATGATTTTTGCAGCATCAAGAGGCCCGCCAAATTCATCTACCTTTGTTTCTTTTCCCTCTAATGTCTTATATATATTAAAGAAATTCCTGATTTCCTCAAAAATATGAGCCGGTAACTGATTAATGTCTGTATAACAGTTGTATGTAGGATCACCATAAGGAATGGCAATTATTTTATCATCCATATCACCACTATCCACCATGTACATAACACCTATAGGATAACATCTTACCAAAGACATGGACTCTATAGGCTCAGAACATAATACCAGTACGTCTAACGGGTCACCATCCTCATCAATTGTTCTTGGGATAAAACCATAATTAGCCGGATAATGTACTGATGAGTACAATATTCTGTCTAATATAATAAGTCCTGTTTCCTTATCTAATTCATATTTTTTCTTGCTTCCCTTACTAATTTCAATAGTTGCGATAAAATCCGAAGGTGTAATTCTCTCCGGATTAATGTCATGCATAATATTCATAAAACCCTCCTGATTAATTTTTACGTTAGAATCATTTTTGATTCTCATACTACTTAATAGACTTATTATATTTCAAATCACCGGCATTTACAATATATATTCCTGCACATACTAAAGCTAATGCAATTATAATCTGCACCTCCATATGACTGTTTTCATGCAAAAACAGAAATGACAGCAGTACCCCGAATACAGGATTCATAAATTTATATGCCGTAATCCTTGATACATTGTTGTATTTAAGTAAAATGCTCCACAATGTATAAGCTGCCGCTGAAATAAATCCCATATAAATCAATAGTAAAATACCCGCAAATCCCTCAGGTCTTAATTTTCCTCCAAAAAGAAGACCTATAACCGTCATTACCACTCCACCGAAAAAGAACTGATATCCGCTAAGCATTACCACATCACTGTTTTTGGAGAATTTTTTAATAAATGCAGAGGAAAACGCCGATGATAAAGCTGATAGTACAATAAGACCTTCTCCTAAGAAGCTTACTCCCAAATCAACGGATGTTCCGGCAACATTTACTATTACAACTCCTAAAAATCCCAATATGGTTCCTATCATCTTTTTACCTGTTAGTTTTTCCTGTCTAAACAAAAGGCAGGATACTAACACTGTAAAGAAAACTCCTAAACCGTTAATAATAGAGGATTTTACTCCTGTTGTGTGGGCTAATCCCACATAAAAAGGAACATATTGTAAAACTGTCTGAAAAAGACTTAAGGTAGCAATTCTTTCAGGCTGTGCCGGTTTTATGATTTTTTTGTTCATAATACTAAAAGTAACTATAACCATGATGCCTGCAAGAATGAAACGGTTTCCCGCAAATAATATCTGAGACATTGTATCTTTGCTTTCAATATTAAATAATTTATATCCGATTTTTATACAGGCAAAAGCCGACCCCCATAGCAGACAGCATATCATTGCCAAAAAAACTACCACAGGGGTTTTTGTCATTTTTTCTTTCATAATTAATCTCTTTGTATAATTCTTACGTTATTATATTTCTCTAAATAATCAAGGCTTATCTCCCTATATGTCTTAAGGGTATTTTCTTCAAAGTTTTTATTCATAATTCGGGAATTCATATACCGCTCTCCAAAAAGCTTTCCCTCCTTAAAATCCTTTATCATTAATTCTGGTTCTCTGTCAATAAAAACGATCTCATCTGCCCCTTTTATAAAGCGGTTTGGAATGGTTGTTTTTATCCCTACCCCTGTTTCACTTCTAAATATAGGATTCACTTCCTCAAATCTTTTTAAATTAGCAGAAGTTAAAACACTGATATTGTTTTTTATAAATGACTCTGCCACATTATACAAAAATGTATGCTTTCCAATTCGCATTCCCAGCTCATCTAAAACCACAATATCCGGTTTCATTTCTATTATTTCTTCTATGCTCTCTCTTCCTTTAAGAGGATGAATAGTAACATTTTCATTGCATTCAAAAGGCATTTTAGAGGAATCCCTATGCTGTTTGTTAATAAAAGCAATAACGACCTTTTTCCCATTTCGACTTTCATTCATTGCTTCCTCCATCATTGCATAGCTTTTCCCTGCCCCGGGAGTATAACTGGTAAATATTTTTAACATAACTATTAATAGCTCCTTATTGTGTCTGTGTCTTCCTCACCGGTGTTTTCTATGGATTTTACCACTACATAATAACTGTAATTATCGTTTACCTTTATTTCCACCCGGTCTCCAACTTTATGTTTCATAAGTGCCTTTCCTATAGGAGATTCATTGCTGATTCTTCCTTTAACGGAATCACCCCGCATGGTACTTACAATTTTAAACTTCTCCGTTTCATCGTCTTCCTCAAAGTAAATCTCCACAGTTTTGTTTAATCCTATTTCATCATCCTTTGATTCATCAGAAATAACAGTTGATGTTTTTAAAATTTTCTCTAAATACCTGATTCTGCTTTCATTTTTATTTTTATCCTTTTTAGCTGCGTGGTATTCAAAGTTTTCACTTAAATCTCCCTGAGCTCTTGCCTCCTTAACGGCTTCAATTGCCTTAGGTCTTACAACTAACTTTCTATGTTCAATTTCTTCTTTTATTTTTTCAATATCACTATTTGTTAATTTCATAATTACCTTTCATCAATGCTCTTATAATCATTATAATCACATATGCTAACATATGCAGGTCTCATGATTTTATCCGCATTTACCAACTCTTCTATTCTATGTGCACTCCATCCCACAATTCTTGCAATGGCAAACATCGGCGTGAATAATTCCTCCGGAATATCTAACATACTGTAAACCAGTCCGCTATAGAAATCCACATTGGCACTAACGCCTTTGTAAATCTGTCTTTCCTCACCAATAACCTGTGGTGCTAAAGTCTCAATCATGCTATACAGGGCAAAATCATCATCTCTTCCCTTTTCATGGGCAAGCTTTTCTACAAAACTCTTAAAAATTTCTGCCCTTGGATCAGAAATGGAATATACCGCATGACCCATTCCATATATAAGCCCTTTTTTGTCAAAGGCTTCCCTGTTAAGTATCTTTCTAAGATACTCCTTAACCTCTTTTTCATCCTTCATGTCTGATACATTAGCCTTAATGTCCTTAAACAT
This sequence comes from Eubacterium sp. CAG:161, assembly GCF_000432355.1. NCBI lineage: Bacteria > Bacillati > Bacillota > Clostridia > Eubacteriales > Eubacteriaceae > Eubacterium > Eubacterium sp. CAG:161. The sequence goes on along the minus strand of NZ_HF991854.1, from coordinate 7,926 downwards.
TTTAACTACCATAATATTAGCCCCTCCATGTCTTGGTCCCTTTAAGGAAGACAACGCCGCCGCTATAGTTGAATATGTATCAGAACCTGATGATGTAACAACTCTTGTGGTAAAGGTTGAATTATTACCGCCTCCATGTTCCATATGGAGAACTAAAGCTAAATCAAGAACCTTTGCTTCTAACTCCGTATATTTTTTGTTAGGTCTTAACATTCTTAATAAGTTTTCGCTGGTGGACAAATCATCCTTTGGCCTATGTATATATAAACTTTGATTTTTCTTGTAATGATTATATGCATGATATCCATACACTGAAAGCATAGGGAACACTGCTATTAACTGAATGCACTGTCTTATTACATTCTCTAATGATGTATCTGACACGTTTTTATCATAAGAAGCTAATGTCAGTACACTCCTTGTAAGGGAATTCATAATATCCTCGCTAGGTGCCTTCATAATAACATCTCTTACCAAGTTTGTTGGAAGCCTTCTGGAATATGCCAGCATTTCCTTAAATTCATTTAACTCGTCTTCATTAGGCAATTCACCAAAAAGAAGTAAATATGCTACCTCTTCAAAACCGAATCTTTTATCATCCATAAATCCCTTAACTAAATCCTGGATTTTGTACCCTCTGAAATACAATTTTCCTTCACAGGGAACACTTTTTCCGTTAACTATTTCTGAAGACTCAACTCTTGAAATATTGGTAATTCCTGTTAATACACCCTTTCCATTTAAATCACGAAGTCCTCTTTTTACACCATATTCCGTAAATAACTCCCTGTCTACGCCGTCATTATTTTTACACACCTTTGCCTTATTTTCCGCAAATAATTTAACATCTTCTCTCTTTAATGCCATAAATCCCCTTTCTGTTCTCAATTATTAATATATAAAGTTAATAGCGTCATGTAAAACCTTAAAGTTTACCACTGCCCTTCCTTTTTCCTTCTCACCGTCAAGAGACCAGTCTATGTCTGAGCAATCGGTAATTCTTGCTGATTTTATCTGTGCCAAAGTGATTTTTCCTGTAAATTTCTGTAAAAGTACCTGACCGCAAAGCCTTACAAACTCTGCGAAGTCTCTTGGATACTCAATAAGCATCAGTTCAAATTCACCATCGTTAAATTCCACTAAATCCTTGTCTAACTTCATTATGCCACCTACTTTTGTAGCATTGTTTATTGCCACAAAAATATATTTTCCCACATAGGTTTTATCATCAAGTTCAATTTTCAGGCGTAACTTTCTTATGTGAAATAATTCTCTTGCACCACGAAGAATGTAGGCAAAATGTCCTAATCTGTTTTTTAATTCCTGAGGTGTTGAATATGAGGTCTTAGTAAAAATTCCTGCTGATGCAGTATAAACAAAATGTCGTCCGTTAAAATCTCCTATATCAAGAGGTCTTGCCTCATTGGATATAATATACTTAGCCGCCTTTTTAGGATCGGATTCTAATCCTAAACTATTGGCAAAATCATTAGTAGAACCTGCCGGAATATATCCTAAAGGTGTTTTTACATTTCCTTCAATCAATCCCTGAATTACTTCATTTAATGTTCCGTCTCCTCCCATACATACCACAAGGTCTACTTCACTTCCGTATTTTATGGCAATGTTGGTTCCGTCTGCTCTTCGTTTTGTATATTTAATTCCTACTTTGTATCCTGCCTCTTCAAAAACCCATACAGCATCATCTATAAAATTCTTATTTTTCTTCAGTCCGGCTTTCGGATTAACAATAAATAATATTTTTTTCATGAATACTCCTTCGTATAAATTATTCAATATTCTACAATATTTTTACTTTCATTGTATTAATTAAAAATTAAGAAACTGTGAACTGCAATTTTTCCCTGTATCTATTTGGGACAATATACATATATTGTAAAACTATCTCACCTGTCCGTTGCCATATATCTTGTATTTAAAAGACTGCAATTCCGGCAATCCAATAGGTCCTCTTGCATGAAGCTTCTGAGTGGAAATACCTATTTCTGCTCCAAAACCGAACTCTCCTCCGTCAGTAAATCTTGTACTGGCATTTACATAAACTGCTGCTGAATCTACCTTGTTTAAAAACTCCTCAGCAGCTTCCTTATTTTCAGTAACTATACATTCGCTGTGACCTGTACTGTATTTATAAATATGATCCACGGCTTCATCTAAGGAATTTACTATTTTAACAGACATTTTGTAGTCAAGATATTCTGTTCCCCAGTCCCTTTCCGTTGCCTTCTCTATTCCCTTCGCTATATCAACTGCTTCCTCATCTCCAAAAAGTTCCACGGATTTTTCATCTAATTTTGCCTTTATTTTCGGCAATGCTTCCTTTGCAATATCCTTATGTATAAGCAAACTTTCTGCTGCATTACAAACTGACACCCTGTTAGTTTTGGCATTATATACTATGTCAGCTGCCATATCCACATTGGCATCCTTATCAATATATATGTGGCAGTTTCCCACTCCGGTTTCAATTACCGGAACTGTTGCATTTTTTACAACTGCCTGTATCAGTCCTGCACCGCCTCTTGGTATAAGCACATCCACATATTCATTCATTTGCATAAGGGCATTAGCGCTTTCCCTTGATGTATCTTCCACTAACTGTATAACGTCTTCACTAAGACCTGATTTTTTTACAGCCTCTCTCATTGTTTTAGCAATGATTCTGTTAGAATTTATTGCTTCCTTTCCTCCACGTAAAATAACGGTGTTTCCTGACTTTAAGCACAAAGCTGCCGCATCTGAGGTTACGTTAGGTCTTGCTTCAAATATAACTCCTATAACTCCTAAAGGTGTAGATACCTTTTTTATGTTAAGTCCGTTAGGTCTTGTAGTTTCACTTAAAACCCTTCCCACAGGATCCGGCAGTAAAACAACATCCTCAACGCCCTTTGCCATCCCTTTAATTCTGTCTTTGTCTAACTTTAATCTATCAAGCATTGCTTCTGACATTCCATTATTTTTCCCATTTTCCAAATCAATGGTATTTGCCTGTATTATTTCATCTGCATTTTCAATTAATGCCTGTGCAATGTATTTTAGAGCCTTATTTTTCTGCTCCGTGGTAGCTATCATTAATGTTTTTTCTGCTTCTTTTGCTTTCTTTCCTAATTCCGTAAGCATTATTTTTCCTCCCTTTATTAACATTTCTTATTAAAGAAAAACAGCCATGCCTAGCGTGACTGTTCTTTGTCTTTTGCTACGAAGAAGGTTCCTACCTGGTGTCCTTCTAATATTTTATATAAATTCTCCGGATCTCCACCATTCATAATAACAGTATCTATTCCCGCTTCCGTTGCAATCTGTGCTGCCTGAAGTTTAGTTATCATACCACCGGTTCCAAATTTTGAGCCTTTTCCACCGGCAAGTTCAAACAATCCCTCAGTTATTTCCTCTACAACCGGTATTATTCTTGCATATTCATTTTCATTCGGATTGGCATCATACAACCCATCTATATCTGTAAGTATAAACAAAGCATCTGCCTTTATAAGCTTTGCCACTATGGCTGAAAGATTATCATTGTCACCATAAACTATTTCTTCTACAGCTACAACGTCATTTTCATTAATAACCGGTATAGCACCAAATTCAAGGGTTCTCTCAAAGGCATTTATAAGATTATCTCTGCTTTCCAAATTATCCACATCTCTTTTTGTAACAAGGAACTGTCCCACCTTATGACCGTATTCTCCAAACATCTTGTCATACATAAACATAAGTTCACATTGTCCTACAGTAGCTGCTGCCTGCTTTCCTGCTGTGGTAACCGGTCTTTCCTTAAGACCTAATTTTCCCACACCTACACCAATGGCACCTGAGGATACCAATGCTACTTCAATGCCTGAATTAACTATATCGGATATAACTGTCACTAGTCTTTTCATTTGTCTTATATTTGTTTTTCCCGTACTGTGTGTTAAAGAAGATGTTCCCACCTTTATAACAATTCTCTTTACGTCTTTTAATGTTGCCATAACTTCCTCCCAAAATAAGCACTATGTCACTTATTTTAGAACAACTGCCTTCATTTGTAAACATTATGCTTTATATTTCTGTCTTAAAATGGTCTTTAAATCCCTGTCCAAACACTTCATTTGCCGAAGATACTATCATAAAGGCTCCACTGTCTGTTTGTTTTAGTATATTTCTTACCTTAACCAATGTCTGTTTCTTCATTACGCACATAATCACTTCCGTAGTTTCGTTACTGTATGCACCCTTTGCCTGAATCATGGTGGCTCCTACATTTACTTCCTTCATCATGCGTCTGGCAATAAGTTCTCTTTTTTCACTTATTATATATACAAGAGTGGCTTCATCTCCTCCGTATATTGCCCTGTCCATAACCACCGTGGACACATAAATGGCAATAGCCGCATACAACGCCACCTCCACATCCTTAAATGCCATGGCTGACGCTGCCAAAACAACCACATCCAACAAAAAATATATCTGTCCCGTTTTTAAATGGGGTTTCTTTTGTTTTATTATTTTTACAATAATGTCCAACCCTCCTGTTGTGGTATCGAATCTGAACATTAATCCCATTCCCAGTCCAAATGTAGCTCCTCCAATAACAGATGCCAGCATTTTATTATCTGTAACACCATTAACATTAAAAACTATTGGAAGAATATCTATTAACACTGATGATACAATCAGACTATACATTGTTGACAGAATAAATTTAATTCCAAACTTTTTAATTCCCACTGCCAGGATTGGAATATTTATTAATAAAATAAGCATTCCCACTCCCGGAAGTCCCGGGAACATCTTTTTTAATATAATGGCAATTCCTGATATTCCTCCCGGTGCCAAATTATTGGGATTTAAAAATAATGCGATTCCCACTGCATACAAGGCAGCAGTAAATGTAATGAAAACATATCTGAATATTTTTTTAACAACCTGCTTTTGCTTCATAGTAATTCCTTTTAAAATTTATGATGTAAGTAACAATATTTGCCACTTGCAATTGTGCTTGCACAAATAAGCAATTATGCTTTTGCCACTTACATCATATTTATTCATTACTATTTTCTCTTATTTACAGGCTGTTATTCATTTTTTGTTAAATTTCGTCATCCCCCGGAAGTTCTTCTGTTGGTGCACAGCATGGCATAGGATTAATTGAACAGTCTGCACATCCTCTTATTACTTCCTTTCTCTTTGAGGACTCAACATTTTCATCAACCTTAAGATTAATGTGTCCGTCCCCTTTCTTGATACTTCCATCTAACATTGCTACAATGTCATCTATCATTTTTTCTTTATCACTCATGGTAATACCTCCTGTTTTCTAATTGTTAAAAGGGCTAATAAAATTATTCCTATGTCAGTAGATTATACCATAAAATATCCATCTTGGAAATTAATTATCACTGTTTTTATTCTTTGTCCATGTGTGCAACCCACATCCAATGCACAACAAAACCAGCTTGTAGTAATAACGTCCTTTGTATCAAACTCTACTAATTCAACTTCAGGACTTGTATATACTTCTCTCATGTTAATCCTCCCCTGTTATTTAATAAATGAAGCTACTACGTTTAACTCATCAGCACTAAGGCCGTTGTTAGCATCAGCTATTACTCTTGAAGCAACCTGGCTTACATTTCTCTTTTCAGCAACATTTGAATAATATGTTACTGACTCTCCGTTAGTATATGTAACTGTTATATAAGCTCTTGCTACAAAATCTCTTTCGTAGTTTGCTTCAACAATGTTAGCAACTGCACCAAAATATGTAAGAGTATCAGCATTAGCCCATCCTTCGTTTACAATGTTAAGAACTTTGTAAGCGCTTGTTAATGACATATCTGAATCATTATTTTCAAACAGGTCATTTGCTGTAATTAACATACCTGTTGTAATTGCATCTGACTTAACAGCTTCGTTATTATCTGTTGTAACTTTAGCCTGGAACTTAAGTCCTGTAGGAGTTGAAGTCTTTACGGCTGCACCGTTTGCTGCAACTACATTAAGTGTATTTACTGAAGTAAATGTCATATCTGCTGTAACTTTAATTGCTGTTCCTGACTTGTACATCTTGCCATCTGAATAGTAACCGTAAGCAGCATCAGCAGGAAGTGTATATGTATCACCGTCAGCAACTTCTGTTGTCTGTCCGTCAACTGTTACATCAAATTTAGCTACCTTTGCAACTTTAACACCATATGTAATGTCTTTTTCTGAACTTCTGACTGTTACTGCAAATACTTTTTCATCCTGTCCACTTGGAAGTGCAAATAAGCTCTGTGCAAGGTGAACCTGATCTCCTTCAATGTAACATTCATCTGTTCCTGATGTGTATTTTACTCCGTCAATCCATACTGATTTAATCTTTCCGGCAACACTTGGATATGATGATACATAAGCTGCACCTGTTAATGTGCATCCTGCCGGGTGATAGTTTGCTGTAGCATGGTCTGTAAATATACCAAATAAATCGATGTAGTTGATATACTGATTTCTAACAGCTTCTGAAACATAATATCTTGTTCCTTCTGTTGATAAATCATTGTTACCATCTTTGTCACAAACCTTTGTGTAATCAGTTACTTCACCTAAAGTCTGATCCGGAGCAACCTCTGCCTGTGCAGGTACATACTTAACTGCAAAAGTTACTGTTTTAGCAGCACCTTCAATAGCAAAGTAGTTAATTCCTTCTTTAAATGCACTTAAAGCTATTTCAACAGAATCTCCACGGACATGAAGCATTTCTGAAGCGTTTAAATATCTTTTTCCGTTAATCCAAACAGCTCCAACCGGCTGTCCTACAGCTCCTGAAACTGCAAATGTAAAAGCTCCACCTTCTATTTTACAATTGTCAACTTCGCCATGGTACGGTGTATCAGCAGCAACACCTACTGTACCCCAAATAGCTGAGTTTACATTTGCTGTATAGTTGGCTGTATCTAAATAATATGTTCCTGATACTAAAGATGCGTTAGATCCTATTGCCGGGCATTCTGTCCATGCTGATGTATCCACTGAAGATGCATCTGTAGGATCAGATAGCTTAACTATCTTTAATGCAAATGTTCCTGTACCTGAACCTTCTGCTGTAATTATAAATACATGTTCACTTTCCCCAGCAGGAACGGCTAAGGTATCCTGACTGATATATACACAGTCATTTCCCACATATGCCTTTGTGTTGCCTGCATCATTTAAATATCTCACTCCGTCAATAATAACTGATGAAGGATTTCCGTCTTTTGCAACAAATCCGAAAACCGGTACTGAATTCATATATGTGCTTATGTTCCATCCTACAGTCTTTCCTGCATCATAAAAGCCTCTAAGCCCCTCATTTCCGAATTTTGCAAGAGCCGCCTTTGAAATATATGCCTTATCTCCGTCTTTTGCTGTTCCTATTTGTGTCCAGTCATTAATGGCATCTACGTCAATAGTTTCCTGTGTAGCTGATTCCGTTTCGTCAGCTGCCTTTGCAGTTGTGTTATAAACTGTAACTGATGTAAAAATCATAGCCAGTGATAATACAACTGAAAGAACTTTCTTTAAAGTTTTGTTCATTTCAAACTCTCCTTTCACAATCTTTATACATTAATATTATAACCGAGGGATTTTTTATATGCAATCGTCCCAAATTATAAAAGATTTTTTATTTTTTTTAGTATATTTTGTATATAAAACCATTTTTATTTACGTTTTTCCCTTAAAACATTGGATATCTTGATTTCTTATAAAGAATAAAAATGTTTTTCTTTCTTAATTTTATTTTATTTTTATTACTCTCAAACCCATTCTTTTGCCTGATTACGTGTTACATAGAGTGTTAATTCCGGCACTTTAAAAGGCGTCCGGAAAATACCGAACGCCTTAGCATAAATCAAATTATTCAGTTAATTTTAGTAAAGTCCTGACCAACCTTCACCC
>NZ_HF991853.1:67860-87974 GCF_000432355.1 Eubacterium sp. CAG:161 | reverse complement strand
TACTGCAACGCACTCTTTAACCTTTACTGCACGGAAATCTGACTTGCTGAATGTATCAAAATCAACTTCTTCCTCAAATAAAGGCTCAATCTTTACCTTGGAAAAATCAATCTTTTCAGGCTCTGCCTTCACTTCCACATCAGCCTTAGGTTTTACATCATTTTTCTTATTTACATCATCCAACTTCTTCATTGTTGGGAACAACAGCACGTCCCTAATTGCTGCAGAGTCTGTAAGTAACATTACCATTCTGTCGATACCAAAGCCGATACCGCCTGTAGGTGGCATACCAATTTCAAGGGCATTTAAGAAGTCCTCATCTGTATGTTCTGCCTCATCATCACCTGCTGCAAAAGCCTCTTCCTGTGCTGCGAATCTTTCTCTCTGGTCAATTGGATCGTTAAGCTCTGAATAAGCATTAGCCAATTCCCATCCGTTCATAAAGAACTCAAAACGTTCTACATAATCAGGATTTTCCGGTTTCTTCTTTGTAAGTGGAGAAATCTCAATTGGGTGATCCATAATAAATGTAGGCTGAATCAAATGTTCCTCTACATATTCCTCAAAGAATAAGTTTAGGATGTCACCCTTCTTGTGACGTTCCTCAAATTCCACATGATGCTCTTTAGCAAGCTCTCTTGCCTGTTCTAATGTTTCAACTTCATTCCAGTCAACACTTGCATACTTCTTAACAGCATCTACCATGGTAAGTCTCTCAAACGGCTGACTTAAATCCATCTCAATACCATTGTATGAAATCTTTGCGCTGCCACAAACCGTTTCAGCCAGATGTCTGTAAAGATTTTCTGTTAAATCCATCATACCGTGGTAATCTGTATATGCCTGATATAATTCCATAAGAGTAAATTCCGGATTGTGTCTTGTATCAACACCTTCATTACGAAATACTCTTCCAATTTCATAAACCTTCTCAAGTCCGCCTACAATAAGTCTCTTTAAGTAAAGCTCCAATGAAATACGAAGCTTAACATCTTCATCTAAAGCATTAAAATGTGTCTCAAAAGGACGGGCAGCCGCACCACCTGCATTGTGAACAAGCATAGGTGTTTCAACTTCCATAAATCCCTGTCCGTCTAAGAACTTTCTGATTTCACTTATAATCTTTGATCTCTTAATAAATGTATCCTTTACTTCCGGATTCATAATAAGGTCAAGATATCTCTGACGATATCTTAAGTCTGTGTTTGTAAGACCATGATGCTTTTCCGGAAGAATCTGAAGACTCTTTGATAAAAGTATAACTTCTGTTGCGTGGATACTCTTTTCACCTGTCTTAGTAGTAAATGCGTATCCCTTTACGCCAACGATGTCACCGATATCCATCTTCTTAAAGGCTTTATATTCGTCAAAAGGTTCATCTCCTAATTCATTTCTGGCTACATAAACCTGAATATTTCCTGTTTTATCCTGGACATTACAGAATGATGCCTTACCCATAACACGTTTAAGCATAATACGTCCTGCAATACAAACAAGTTTAGCATCATCTTTAATGAGCTTTCCTTCCTCGTCATGCTGACATTCAAACTGTTCAAAATTATCCTTAATTTCTGTTGTATGATTTGTAACATCATACTTTGTAATCTGGAAAGGATCCTTTCCCTGTGCCTGCAAATCAGCAAGTTTCTCGCGACGTACCTTTAAAAGCTGATTTACATCCACCTGCTGGTTATTATTCTTATTCTGCTCTGCCATTTTTAACTCCTAATATACAAATATTTTATCTCTCTGTCTTAATTTCAAGAACTTTATATTTTGAAACAGTATCACCCATTTCAACTTCAACTTCCTCACCAACTTCTTTTCCAATAAGTGCTCTTCCAAGAGGTGATTCATTTGAAATAAGTCCCTTTAAGCTGTTAGTCTGTGTTGAACCAACAATGCTGAATTCCAATTCCTCATCATATTCAAAATCATAAATCTTAATATGACAACCAACGTTAATCTTCTTATCATCAATGTCATCTGCACCAACAACTTCAACGTTTTTAAGAATCTTCTCTATTTCTTCAATTCTTGTTTCAATATCTCTCTGCTCATCCTTTGCAGCATCATATTCAGCATTTTCTGATAAGTCTCCCTGCTCTCTTGCTTCCTTAATCTTTGCTGCAACTTCTTTACGTTTATTTACTTTTAAATCTTCTAATTCTGCCTCTAATTTCTGTAATCCTTCATAAGTAAGAATATTTTTCTTTGCTTCTGCCATTTTCTATTCCTCCAATCGGCTACTGGTTCAAAACTTTTACACTTTATAATAGCAAGGTGACTGTTTATTGTCAACCTTAACGCCCTATTTTACTGGGGATTTTGCCAAAATTCCCCCTTGTTATAACCTGGATTCTATAACCTCTTTTAGAGACTCCCAGCTTACTATTTCATTACATCTGCGTCTAAGCTCTGCTGAATGTGGCAGACCCTGTGTGTACCAGGCAATATGTTTCCTCATTTCCCGCACTGCGGTATATTCGCCTTTGTACTCAATAAGCATAGATGCATGTTTTAAAATCATGTTTTTCACCTCTTCTGCCGAAGGCTTCTCAGGCACTATTCCTGTTTTAAGATATTCATTAATTTCCTTAAAAATCCACGGATTTCCTCTGGCAGCTCTTCCTACCATAAGTCCGTCGCATCCGGTATATTCCTTCATTGCCTTAGCATCCTGTGGTGAAAAAATATCACCATTTCCTATAACCGGGATTTTCACCGCCTCTTTCACTGCCTTAATAATATCCCAGTCAGCCTTTCCGCCGTAATACTGCTCCCTTGTTCTCCCGTGAACAGCTACAGCTGCCACTCCACAGCTTTCAGCAATCTTTGCAATTTCTACCGCCTGAGATTCCCCATCCTTAAAACCTTTCCTTGTTTTAACAGTTACCGGTTTGTTAATGGCTTTAACCATTTTTGTAAGGATTTCCTCAACTAATTTAGGCTGTGTCAAAAGGTATGAACCCTCATGGTTATTTACAATTTTAGGCACCGGGCATCCCATATTTATATCAATAAAATCACAGTTCCCTTCCGCCACACGGCTACCTATTTCAGCCATTATATCCGGATCGGAGCCAAACAGCTGGATCCCCACAGGATGTTCTCTTTCGTCAATGTTAAGAAGTACATCTGTATTTTTATTTTTGTATAATATAGCCTTGGCACTTACCATTTCCGAATACAATATGCCGCATCCCTGTTCCTTGCAAAGCAGACGAAATGGCAGGTCTGTTCCCCCTGCCATTGGTCCTAATGCCAAACTATTTTCAATTTCAACATTACCTATTTTCATATTATTTTCTGTTCTTTTCGTAAATTATTCGCATTCCCTGAAGTGTCAGTTCGTTATCATATATATCAATTCTGTCCGTATTTTTATAAATTATACGTCCCATTCCCCCTGTAGCAATTACCTTAAGATTGTCAAGACCGCTTTCTTCCTTTATCTTATCAATAATATACTCCGTCTGTCCGATGTATCCGTATACAATACCTGCCTGCATGCTTGAAATGGTATCCTTTCCTAAAATAGATGACGGCTTTTTGATTTCCACCTCAGGAAGTTTTGCAGTACAATCCCAAAGTGCCTTGGCACAAATCTTTATTCCCGGAGATGTAACCCCCGCTTCAAAAGTTCCGTCCCCTAAAATCAAATCATATGTAGTAGCTGTTCCGAAATCCACCACGATACATGGTCCGCCGTAAAGTTCATAAGCTGCCACTGCGTCAACTATTCTGTCAGAGCCTACCTCCCTAGGGTCGGTTCTATTAATTTTTATACCTGTTTTAGTACCGATACCTACGATTATAGGCTCAATTCCAAAATATTTAATAATTCCACTGTTAAGGGAATACATAACCTTAGGCACAACAGATGAAATAATAACATCTTTTATGCTTTTAATATTAATTCCCTTTCTAACTATCATTTCAGCAATCAATGAACCAAATTCATCTGATGTTCTAACCGCCTGAGTGGTAATTCTGAAAGTAGAATGTATGTCTTTTCCCTCAAACAATCCCAGTGTAATATTTGTATTTCCTACATCAACTGTCAACAGCATTACGCATCTTCTCCTAAAACAAATACTTTATAATACATTTCCAAAGATTCCAGCAATTCAGCCTTTTCCAGCTGTATCTGTCTGATTTTCAGTCCGCTTCCGATATCATCATATAATATGTCTCCTTCGTCTGCTTCCGTAATCAGTCTGAGACTTCCGTCCTCCTGAAACTCCAGTAAAAAAATTCCTCCTACGTCTTCCGTGAACAACACACACATTATTTGTAATTCCTGCTTAATCTGTTCCGGGAGATTAGAAAACTGTTCATTTAAATAATATTTCTTCTCATATGCACTAGCGCCACACAAGACCATCTTTTCATTAAACATTTCCAAGTACCTTTAATCTTTAATAACTTCTGCTAACGCTTTCACTGAACCGGCAATTCCCTGAATTTCAGATGGAATAATAATCTTTGTTGCCTGACCGTCAGCTGCTGCGGCAAATGCTTCAAGGCTCTTAAGTGTTATAACCTTATCATCAGCACCTGCTTCTTTAATAGCTCTGATACCATCAGCTGTTGCCTGCTGAACCTTAAGAATAGCTTCAGCCTCACCGTCTGCCTCAAGAATTTTCTTCTGCTTATCAGCTTCTGCCTTTAAGATAGCTGACTGCTTATCAGCTTCTGCATTAAGAATGGCTGCTTCTTTCTTACCTTCTGCAATAAGAACTGCTGATTTCTTTTCACCTTCTGCTCTAAGAATCTGTTCACGTTTTTCACGTTCAGCTCTCATCTGCTTTTCCATTGCTTCCTGAATATCTCTTGGTGGAATAATATTCTTAAGTTCAACTCTGTTAACCTTAATTCCCCATGGGTCAGTTGCAACATCAAGCTCTGTTCTCATTCTTGCATTTATTGTTTCTCTTGAAGTAAGTGTTTCATCAAGCTCTAAATCACCAACAATATTTCTAAGAGTTGTTGCTGTAAGGTTTTTAATGGCAACAATAGGATTTTCAACACCGTATGCATAAAGCTTAGGGTCTGTAATCTGGTAGAAAATAATTGTATCAATCTGCATTGTTACATTATCTCTTGTGATAACAGGCTGAGGTTCAAAATCAGCTACCTGCTCTTTTAAATTAACTCTTCTTGAAATTCTATCAAGAAATGGCACTTTAAAGTGAATACCCACAGACCATGTCTGCTTATAAACACCTAATCTTTCAATAACACATGCATGTGCCTGCGGCACAATTTTTACACATGTAGACACTAATAAAATTGCCAATACTATTACGATTAAAAATGGAATCATACTTAATCCTCCTAAAAATTATTATTTATGATAAAACAGTGGTTCTCTCCAACTGCCAACCAACATTATACCTGCTTTACAATAGCCTTTACCCCTTCTATGGCAACAACCTCCACTAAAGCATCCTTTTTGATTTCACTTCCGTCTTCACTTCTTGCAGTCCATTCCATACCGTCAATGGATACCTGTCCCTTTGCATTTAAGTTATCAATATCCTCAAGGACCCTGGCTTTCTTCCCAATAAGTGAATCTACATTAGTTTTTTCAGCCTTATTATTTATATACTTAACAGCTATAGGTCTTAAGAAAACCAAAACCACTACCGTTACTATTATAAACACTATTGACTGAATAATCCAATTATCCGTAATAAGCGCCGTAATACAACCTGCTAATGCTCCCACTGCGAACCATATGCATGTAAGACCTAATGATATAAGCTCAAGCACTGCAAATACTACAAATAAAATAAGCCATCCTATATAATTCATAGCTCTAACCTCCTTATATAATATGTATCTCCTGTAGTCAAAGGCATTTCACAGGGAACATTTTTGAAGGGACTTTCCTTCATCCGTTTCCCTCTGAGATAGTAAAAAACATTATAACATATACTTTACATTTTAACTAGTAATTCCCGAAATGTCAGGAATTTTTACAGGTGTACGTTTTTATAACCGTCATTGGCTTCTGCATAACCTCTATTATTTAGACAAAAAGAAACCCATATATGCGTGGATTTCTTTTATTAATTACTGTACATTATTTACATTTTCAACATATTCAGATTTTACAAATCCATTATTTCCATTATAGTTAATTTCCACCCAATCTCCCTGCTGTGATATTACCTCAAAGACTTCGTCCTGATCTACCATTCCCAAAACCTCTGCGTCTTCATTGGCCTGATCACGTACGTTAAGAGTATCAGCAATAACCTTAACCTGTGTAGCTGGCACCGACTCCGTAGCCACTTCTGTAGTTGCTGCCTCAGTTTGTGCTTCCGTAGTTTCCTCCTGAGTCTGTGCATTATCTTCTGTCACTGTTTCAGTAGTTGATTTTCCCGCTGCCACCTTTTGTGCGTCTTTATTATTAAAAGCCACTGATTCATTTACCATAGCCTGACTTTCATCTATATGGATAATATCATCCGTTCTGTTAACAGCTGCTGCTATGGTAATTATAGAAGCTACTGTAAAAATACATACATATGTCAATGCATTTACATGTCTGTAAAGACCTGTTTTTATTTTTCTCTTTTCAAATCTATTCATTATTTATCATTCCAATTACAAATATTTGTCTGTTATTAACCTATATACCTACTATTGCTTGTGAATTTTAGCAAAATTTCGACTTAAAGTCAAATTTTTCGACCACACGCATAATGTAATTTTGCTATATTTTTAGTTATTTTTCAACCCCTAATTGTGATTTTTTACTAATATTATTTTTATTTTATTTTTTAGCAAGTAGTTTTTATTATTATTTTTGGCTAACTACTGTGGATTTTGTCTGTTTTTCATAAACTTTTTTCAACTCATTGCATAATTTAAAATGTAGTTGTATTATAAAATCTGTGAAAGAGATACATATAACACTATTGGGTTGATATTACGAACTTAATTTTATAGACTTGAATCGACCTACTTATTTTTAAGGAGGATTAAAATTATGGCAAGTAAGAAAGTAACAGCAACATCAACTGTGAAAAAGGTTGAACCGGTTGCTAAAGCTACAGAAAAAAAGGTTGAAGTTAAACCTGCTGCTAAGGTTGCTGAAAAGAAGGTTGAAGCTAAACCTGCTGCTAAGGTTGCTGAAAAGAAGGTTGAAGTTAAACCTGTTGAGAAAAAAGTTGAAGTTAAAGCTACTGAAAAGAAAGCTGAAGCTGAAATTGCTAAAAAGAAGGCTGAAACAAAACCTGCTGCTAAGAAAACTACAGCAAAAAAAGCTACAAAGAAAGAAAATAACGTTTATGTACAGTTCCAGGGAATGGAATTTGACACAGTTGCAATTGAAGCTGCTGTAAAGGCTGACTACACAGCAAAGAACGGTAAGAAGACAATGTCATCAGTTTCTATTTATATTAAACCTGAAGACATGAAAGCATATTATGTAATCGATGGAATCATCGGTGACGTTGCTTTATAAGACATAATCTTATATGAGAAAAAGCTGCCATGAATTTGGCAGCTTTTTCTATATTTCAGGATTCTTCTATGCTTCTTTTGCTTCAACGCTTTCAACAAAGTCGTTTAACTTCTTTGCTAATGCATCAGCATCGATTCCATGAACCATACATGCTTCTTCAAGAGATTCTCCCTGTGAAGCAGGACATCCTATACAATGCATTCCTTCATTTAATAAAATAGGAACACATCCCATATTTATTTTAATGATATCACCGATAATCATATCTTTAGTTATCTTTGCCATAACTATTCCTCCTATTTCCTAGCTTTCTACAGTGAATTAACCACTACAGTATTTTATACAACGAATTTGTAATTTTGTAAATAGTATAAATTCTCCCAAAAGTTACAAATATGCACTTTATAATATTCTCCGTAAAATTAGCATTTTTCCGGTTCCGGATAATCCACTCCAAATGTTTCAACCGTAACCTTCTTCATAACCTGTGGTTCTAACGGTTTATCCATATAGTCTGTGGCACACTCAGCTATTTTATTCACTATATCCAAACCTTCGCAAATTTTTCCAAATGCCGCATACTGTCCGTCAAGATGTGGTGATGTTTCATGCATAATGAAGAACTGTGAGCCTGCTGAATCCGGCATCATTGTTCTTGCCATTGAAAGTACACCTGGCGTATGCTTTAAATCATTGGCGAAACCGTTTCCTGAAAACTCACCTTTAATTGAGTATCCCGGTCCGCCAACACCTGTTCCCTGAGGATCTCCACCCTGAATCATAAATCCTCTTATTACTCTGTGGAAAATTACTCCATCATAAAATCCCTTGTTTACAAGACTTATAAAGTTGTTTACTGTATTAGGTGCAATTTCCGGATAAAGCTCCGCTTTCATAATATCTCCATTATTCATTTCAATTGTTACTATTGGATTCTTTTCTGCCATTTTATTTCTCCTTTAACCATTTTATCAGGCATTACCTAAAAAGTACGGATATGCCTTATTTTTTTGTATACTATACAACGTTATTCCACTTTTTTCAATGACTTTTATAGGGTTTGCCTTTTTATATCATTTTTTCCAAAATGCTCCTATTGATTAAATGTTACAAAATTGTTACACTTGTTTCATGTTCAGCTGATACAAATATTCGAGAGAATAAGGAGGACAAAACTATGTGTTTTAATTTCAATAGCTGTTCCGAGTTATTTAACGCATTTTGCAAAATTTTTAAATTCGGTTGTTAGTATTTATAAGGTTGCCCCTTTGACTGTTTAATGTCACAGGGGCAACCCTTTTTTCTCCTTTTGCTCTGAATGATGCACCTCTACCACCACAATTGTTTACCAGCATATTTTCTCCTTATTTTTTTGTACAAAAAAGACACCCCATCCAGAGGTGTCTCTTACTATTTTCATAATATTAGTGCATATTTTCAAATCTTATTCCCCAATCGTCATTTGTAGCTATAAATATGGAATTATCCGCTTTTTCAACAAATTCCTTTAATGACATGTTACCTACCATGCCATGCTCATATGCATCTTCCATATTTTTAAACTTAACTGTATCACCTGTATCTATGTTGACTATTCTGCAAGGGTTAGAATATAATGTATAATCCCCAATATCTATTATCCTCCCTTTCATCTTATGCAAAAATGTTTCCTTTAGCATTGTTTCCGTCTCCTTTCTATTAATTCTTAAATGCTTTATTGTCGTAATACTTTACCTCTATTCCATCCGGGTATTTATAGCCAATGTTTCCACCGTATACCAATACCCTTGATGGTTTTATCCTCCTAATTGCTTCATCCATTCCATCATACCATATTTTGGTTGCATTTTCATCTTTTTCTGCCCATTGTAATGTAGGTATTACCGTAATACCTGCATTCTTCTGATATGGTAATATATCATCAATTCGCATGTATTCTATTTTCATATTTTTATTAGCTTTCATTGGGGTTTTAACCTTTCTTTTAGAAAAGATAGTCTATAGAATATTTTCTACAAACTGCCTTATCCGAATCAAATAAACTTTATAGGAGATGAAAAACGTATGCCATACGTTAGCTTTGTTGGGAACTGAACACCTACCACACGACACAAGATACACATTTGCAACATTAATGCACAATGCAAAGGCAGATGATATTACCCCTAAAAAAATTATGGGGCACAAAATAGATGATATTACCAAAAGTGTATATACACAGATAGCTCTAAAAAATGCTACTAGAAATATCTAAAATCGACCATTAATTTATATTCTACGAGCGTTATTTTTTACGTTTTTTCATAATTTTAAAAAATAAAAATCCCCATAAGCACTGGATTTATGAGAAACTAAATTTTACATCACGTTCATAAATTATTTACAAGGAAAACACTCTTTTTTCACGATTTTCTTTTATCATAATAACATAAACAAAAGTTATTACTTTTTTGTTTATGTTTTTTCATAATTTTTTTAGAATCGGATAAATCCGATTCCCTCCCTTTTTTATTATTAGAATATATTTGCGGAAAGGATGCAGACATGCATCCTTTTTGTATTGTGTAGTCATTTAAAAAGGACTGCCACCATACAGTGGCAATCCTTTCATTAATAATCAATTAATTATCTATGTTCTTTACAATTCAAAAACAAGATCTCCATATGTTGGCATTGGCCATAATTCCTTAGGCATTATAAGTTCAAGTTCGTCAGCCGGCTTTCTAAGCTCTGCCATAGCTGCCATAACATCATCCTTATATTCTTCCGCTTTGCACTTTATACATTCAGCATCTGCTGCCTTAGCAGTAACTTCCTCTAATGCCTTAACAGCTGTTTTCATTTCAGCTAATTTTCCTGAAACTTCTGATAACATATCTGCCTGTACTGAAGCATCTGCTCCTGCTTCTTTTACTGCAATTACAGTATCTGCAAGCTTCTTAGTATACTTAACTGCTGCAGGAATAATCATCTTGTTAGCCATTTCAATCATTGTTAATGCTTCAATGTTTCTAACACCTGCATACTGTTCAAATAAAATATCCTCTCTTGCTTCAAGTTCAGCCTTTGAAAGGACGTTAAACTTCTCATACATTTCAACTGTAGTGTCATCAACTAATGCAGGAATTGCATCAACAATTGACTTGCAGTTTGGAAGTCCTCTCTTTTCTGCTTCAACAGGCCACTCCTCTGAATATCCGTTACCGTTAAATACGATTCTTTCATGTTCTCTCATTAACTTAGCTGTATATTCTTCTACTGCCTTGTCAAAGTCTTCTGCTCCCTCTAATGCATCACATGCATTGCTGAAAGCTTCAGCCATCATTGTATTAAGTACTGTATTTGTATCACCAATTGAGTTAGATGAAGCAACCATTCTGAACTCAAATCTGTTGCCTGTAAATGCAAATGGTGATGTTCTGTTTCTATCTGTAGGGTCTTTTTCAAGTACAGGAAGCTTCTTGATACCAAAATCAAGTGTTCCTGATGAAAGACTTGATGTAGCCTTACCATTCTTAATTATCTGGTCAACAATATCACCAACCTGATCTCCAAGATACATTGAAATAATAGCAGGAGGTGCCTCGTTTGCTCCTAATCTGTGGTCGTTACCTGTATTAGATGCAGCAAGTCTTAAAAGAACTGCATGTCTGTCAACAGCTGCCATTGTACAAGCTAACACTAACTGGAATAACTTGTTGTTTTCAGGTTCCTTTCCCGGCTTAAACAAATTGATTCCGTCATCAGTTGTAAGTGACCAGTTGTTATGCTTACCTGAACCGTTAATTCCATCAAAAGGCTTCTCATGTAATAAGCATACAAATCCATGCTTTCTTGCTGTTTTCTTTAAAATATCCATTACTAAAAGGTTGTTATCAAGGGCAACATTTGAAACTGAAAAAATTGGGGCAATTTCGTGCTGTCCCGGCGCAACCTCACGATGCTGTGTTTTTGCTGTAATTCCTAATTTCCAAAGCTTAACATTTAAATCTTCCATAAATGCCTTTACATTTGGAGCAATTGAGCCAAAATACTGGTCATCCATTTCCTGTCCCTTAGGAGGCATAGCACCGAAAAGTGTACGTCCTGTGTAAATAAGGTCAGGTCTCTTCATATATTTATCTTCATCCACAAGGAAATATTCCTGTTCCGGTCCAACGTATGAGAAAATTCTCTGAGTCTTTTCATCACCAAATAATCTCATAAGTCTTACACCCTGCTTACTTACTGCATGCATTGCTTTAAGTAATGGAGTCTTTGTATCCAATGACTCACCTGTGTATGAGCAGAATGCTGTAGGTATGCAAAGAGTTCCTTCCTTAATGTAAACAGGTGATGTGATATCCCATGCTGTATATCCTCTTGCACTACATGTAGCTCTAAGTCCACCTGATGGGAATGAAGATGCATCAGGTTCACCCATAAGTAAATCTTTTCCTGTAAATGTATTCTCAATCTTTCCGTCTGTTACAGTTGAAGAAAATGAATCATGTTTTTCAGCTCCTACTGAAATAACATATGGCTGGAATACATGTGTAAAATGTGTAGCACCCTTTTCCAATGCCCATTCTTTCATAGCCTGTGCAACCACATCAGCTAACTCCTCTGTAATTTCTCCACCCTGGTACATAAGGCTCTTAACCTTCTCATAATCGCTTTTTGGTAAACGGACTTTCATGACTGCATCATCAAAAACATCTTCACCAAAAACTTTCTCAATATTTACTCCCATAGTTTCTGTTCCTTTCTTCTACTAACATATTTTTCCGCCAATTTCTTATGGAGCTACCATAAAAAAAAGGACACTTCTCCAAATATACTGTTTTGAAGAACGCCCTTGTCCTTAATCTCATTTAGCGGTGAGGTACTACCTCATTCGCCCTATAATCTACATCATTTCTTTATAAAAATCAATAGCTACCAGGTATTTATCTAATTTTTTAAACCTTTTTCTTAATAAAATTAAGTTTAAGGCTTATTTTTGTAATTTTTTGTATTTTTTTGGCATTTTAATCCACTACTTCCTCACCTCTGTAGAGACAAACAATCTGTCTGTTTCCATAGTCGTCCACGCATGTTGAACACATTATAATTTTGTCGGAAGTGTCAGGTTTTCTAACTCCAAAATTGCATCTGCTTCTGGAAGATACAGTATTTATCCAGTTCTGAAACTCCCCGTCATTGGCAAATCCATATTTATATATATTTTCATTATCATCCTTATCTGAAAACACGGAAAATACATAATATATATAATGCCTATACCCTACATATATATCAAACGTAGGATGTTTCCTGCAAAAATCATCATCCCTAAAGTTCATCAGTTCCTTAAACATAGAGCCGTCTAACATATTGTGACCATATAAAATGCACATTTTTCCATCCAGTCCGGCAGTTCTGTAGTCCAAAAAGATGGCTCCTGCTCCATTGTAGACCTTGTCAGAGCCTCTCTTTAAATAAAAATCATTGTCACTATGCTCCACTATAGGATACTGTATTCTGGTTCCGTTAAGCTTTATATAGCCCTTAGCCTCGTCATTATATTGAAGCATTTCTTTATAATCCCATTTCCATGTGGAAACAGATTTTGTGTATCTTATGGACTTATTATCCTGACTTTTTTCAGTGGTTTTCTCTTCGTTGTCCTTAATAAACATCTGATTTATCTGGGCATATTTTTTCTCGTCCTCTTTGTAATTCAAGTAGGATTCCGTGAGGTTATATGAGGCATAAATAAGTATCCCTCCTGCAAATAATATGGCAAACACTCGCACTACATTATATATTGCATTAGGGATTTTTTTATGTTTTTTCCCGGTGATTTCGTTATTTAATTGTTCCTGTTTGCTATCCTTTGCCTTGTCCACTTTATTACCTGCCACACTTTTTTTCTAAACATAATTATAAAATTATTTCCCTTAAAAATCAACAAAAAGAAGGCTACTACCTAAAGTAACAGCCTTCTCTTGTTACAACGCCCCATTACGAGCATTATATAAATATTATTTAATTATTCAGCTTTTCCAACTGAACCGAAAAGTTCCATCTTTTCTTTTACTGTAGCCTTAATAGCTTCAGCACCAGGAGCAAGAAGTTTTCTAGGGTCAAATCCCTTTCCTTCTAAGTCCTTTCCGGCTTCAATGTATTTTCTTGTTGCGTCAGCAAATGATAACTGACATTCTGTATTAACGTTAATCTTTGATACGCCAAGGTCAATAGCCTTCTTAATCATATCTTCAGGAATACCTGTACCACCGTGAAGAACTAATGGCATAACTCCTGTCTTCTGCTGAATAGCATCTAATGTTTCAAAGCTAAGTCCTTCCCAGTTTGCAGGATATTTTCCATGGATGTTACCAATACCTGCTGCAAGCATATCTACACCAAGATCTGCTACTGCCTTACATTCGTCAGGATCTGCGCACTCGCCTCTTCCGATAACGCCATCTTCCTCACCACCAATTGAACCAACTTCTGCTTCAATTGACATACCCATGTTATGTGCTACTGAAACTAATTCCTTAGTCTTTGCAATGTTTTCTTCGATAGGATAATGTGAACCATCAAACATAATTGATGTGAATCCAGCTTTAATACACTTATAGCATCCTTCATATGTTCCATGATCTAAGTGAAGTGCTACAGGAACAGTGATTCCCAATTCTTCATCCATAGCCTTTACCATAGCTGCTACTGTTTTAAATCCTGTCATATACTTTCCGGCACCTTCTGATACTCCTAAAATAACCGGGCTCTTTAATTCCTGTGCTGTTAAAAGGATTGACTTTGTCCATTCAAGATTGTTGATGTTGAACTGTCCAACAGCATAATGTCCTGCTTTTGCCTTTTCCAACATTTCCTTAGCTGATACTAACATAATGTACCTCCATAAAATTCATTAATTGTTATATTCTAAACAACCGTAATTAGTATACTCCATTTTACTTAAAATGCCAATACTATTTTATGGTAATTTTTGCGGTTTTACTCCATTTTCCGAAAATTTTCTTACCCCTTGAATCAATGGAATAGGCACGTACTTTTACCTTGTAAGTTTTCCCGGAAACAAATTTTCCAAAAGTTACGATTTTAGATTCTGAATATTTTGTTTTTTTGCCTACTTTTATCTGATAGCCGTCAACCTTACCCTTTACTTTGTACTTAACTGTCGCCATTTTTCTGTAAATCTGCTTAGTTGAAGTGATTTTTGTCTGCTTAACTGAGATTTTCTGCCATTTAGCTTTGGCAGTTATATCTGACTTTATCATTGTTGATTCAGTTAATTTTTTATCTCCATTATACCAACCTAAAAATTTGTATCCCTTACGTTTAACATTTGGCAGAATTATTGTTTCCCCTGCTAATACCTTTTGCTGATTTACCACCTTGGTAATGTTACTAAACTTCACTGAATAAACCGGTACGCTGCTTTTTTCAGATTTTTCCCATACACCGTCATATGAACCGTTATCACATTCTCTCTGATAAACTCTCACATAATCAACCATCATTTTTTCAGATACAAAATCGTCTTCCGGTGGGAAATATGGCAAATTGCCTCCCACTGCCAAATTAAGAATAATGTAAAACGGCTTTTTTAATTCTGATTTGTGGCTTTCTTTTAAGCTAAATGTTTTGTAAACCTTTCCGTCTACCGTCCATTGCATTTGTTTCGGAGTCCAGATAAGACCATATGTATGCCATGCTGTTTTATCCTTGAAATTTTTAGTGCTGGAAGCCTCATAAGTATCTCTTCCCGGTCTGTCTTTTTCATTTTCCCAGTGAATTGTGCCCTGAGCAAACTGATAGCTGTTCCATGTTTCAAGAATATCTATTTCTCCGCAGTACGGCCAGCCTTTGTCATTGTATCCCAACATCCAAAATGCCGGCCACATTCCTGTAACTGCCGGCACTTTCATACGTGCCTCAATTTTTCCATATTTAAAGGACTGCAAATTTGATGTTTTAATTCTTCCTGATGTATACTTTGTAGCCTTTTTCATTCCCGGACCTTTATAATTATCCGCTCTGGCTGTTATAACAAGGGAACCGTTTTCCACCTTTACATTATCCTCCCTGTCTGTATAATACTCCAGTTCATTGTTTCCCCAGCCGAAATTTGCGCCACCATTTCCTATATCATAAGTCCAATTTTTTAAATTAAGTTTTGTGCCGTTAAATTCGTCGCTCCAAACCATTTTGTACTGTGTGGATTTTGTAGCTGCATTAATATTTTTAACACCAAAACCTAACAATGTGCCTATTAATGTTATCATAAATATCCTTTCTGCTATTTTTCCCATATTTCCTCCTTTAAAATATTTTACCACTTATGTTAAGTTTATAAAAAAATGTCACTGCCATAAAGGTGTCTTTTTTTTAATTGGTACATTTTTTATAGCAAATATATTCAGAACCATACGTTTTTTTTAGCATACATTAATAATGTAAATCATAAAGGAAAAGGTATGTTAAATGGCTTGTAATATGAATAACAATATGGGAAATTCCCCTATAAACAGTCGTGGCTGTTTAAACTCAAGGTGTGGAAATACCCGCAATATGAACTGCAACATGAATACAATGCATAATGGCACCGGTTGTGGTATGAATCGTAGCTTCAATGCCGGTAACAGGCAGATGCCTCCGTCCCACCGTGATTCTGATAATTCCACACATGAATGTGGATGTAAAAGGAATGAAGGTTGCGACCGCGGCAATGAACCTGTAGATTCCATGGTTCCTGCTATGTCATATGTTCCGTGGCAGATTTGGAGAAATATCTACTGTATAGAAGAAGGACTGGAAAAAGGCACCATTTTTGAAGATATGGATAAACCTTATATTGGGAGGTGTGGTAAAAAATGAAAAACATGTGCAAAGAAGATTTAATGAAAATTATTACTCAGGCAAGTTTTGCCATGGATGATACCCGATTGTTTTTAGACACTCATCCCAATTGCACTGAAGCTATTACGTTCCATCAGAAGATGGAGAAGGTGCGCCAGGAGGCATGGGATGAGTATACTAAGAGATTTGGGCCGCTAAGATTTTATGAAACCGATAATTGCGATTATTGGGAGTGGAATAAAGGTCCTATGCCTTGGGAAGGAGGTAATTGCTAATGTATGTTTATGAAAAAAGACTCCAGTACCCGGTAAATATTAAATGTAGGAATCCTAAAATGGCACAGGTGATTATAAGCCAGTATGGTGGACCCGATGGCGAAGCTAGTGCTGCCATGCGTTATATGTCTCAAAAATATGCCATGAAAAATTCCCGTGTTGCCGGATTGTTGAACGATATCGCAACTGAAGAAATGTCACACCTCGAAATCGTCGGAACCATAGTTTCCCAGTTGGTTAAAGATCTTCCATGTGATGAAGTAGATGTGGCAGGCTTTGAGAAATACTATGTTGACCATACTTTAGGAGTGTGGCCACAGGCGGCAGGCGGAGTTCCTTTTACAGCTACTGAATTTCAGTCTTCCGGTGACCCTATTGCAGACTTAGTGGAGGATATGGCTGCGGAACAGAAAGCCAGAAAGACTTACGATAACATCTTAAGTCTTGTAAAAGATAACGAAGTAGCAGATCCAATACGATTCCTGCGTAAACGGGAAATTGTTCATTTCCAGCGTTTCGGTGAAGCTTTAAGACTTATTAACGAAGATTTGGATAAAAAGAATTTCTATGCTTTCAATCCAAGCTCCTGCGTAAAAAACTGCTAATTTAAAATCCGGGCAGATTTTCAATTAAAAACTTGAATGTCTGCCGGATGATTACATAATTGTTATAAATTCCGTTAAAATAATATACACTTGATTTCCGGATTTCCATTACAAATTCTCTGTTGGTTTTTACTCTAATCTGGGGTATACTGTACGTATATTCATTTTTTAAATTAAAAAATTTTTACAGCGAGAGGAGAAATTATGAAGAATTGTCTAGTTGCCCAGTCAGGCGGGCCTACCGTAGCCATTAATGCCAGTCTTGCCGGTGTTATACAAGGGGCTATTGACAGCAAACAATTTGACAAAATATATGGTTCTTTAAACGGAGTTCAGGGGCTTTTAAACGGGAGGCTAATGGACTTGTCCCAAAAATTTGAAGACACCCCTATGTTTATTGAGCTTTTAAAAAAATCGCCTTCCATGTATTTAGGTTCATGCCGTTATCAGCTTCCTGATTACTCAGAAGATGATGCGCCATATGCCTACATTTTTAACAAATTTGAACAGTATGACATTGATGCCTTTTTCTATATTGGTGGAAATGATTCAATGGATACGGTGGACAAGCTTAGCACCTATGCCAAAGCTATTGACAGGGACATAAAGATTATTGGAATTCCAAAAACAATTGACAATGATTTATGTATTACCGACCACACCCCGGGATATGGTTCTGCGGCAAAATATGTGGCGTCTACTCTTTTGGAAATCGGTCATGATACCTCAATTTATCCTATTAAGAGTGTAACTATTGTGGAAATAATGGGACGTGATGCCGGATGGCTTACAGGGGCTTCAGTTTTAGCACGAAATAAGTACAATTTTGCACCGCATCTTATTTACCTTCCGGAGGTCGCTTTTGACGAAAAGCAGTTTATCAAAGATGTTCGTACTGCAATGGACAGATATAATAATGTTGTTATTGCAGTATCCGAGGGAATAAAGGATGCAAAGGGACAATATATAAGTGCTACTTCTGCCGTGGAGGATACATTCGGTCATAGTCAGCTTAGTGGTACGGGAAAGTGCCTTGAATATATTATCAAGCAAAATATTCAGGTAAAAGTTCGTTCCGTGGAAATCAACATTCTCCAAAGATGTGCAGCTCATATGTCCTCAATTACCGACATTGGTGAGGCGTTTCGTCTTGGCAGACATGCTGTTGAAGTTGCACTTCAAGGTAAGACTGCTGTTATGGTTACTGCCATCAGGAAATCAAATTCTCCATATTCCGTAGATATGGGAGATACTGATGTTAAAAATGTTGCAGGTCTTGTAAAACATGTACCAAGGGAATGGATTAATGATATGGGCAATGATGTTACCCAGGAGTTTATTGATTACGTATATCCGTTGATTTTAGGTGAGCCTGTTGTAAAATACCAGCGTGGTATTCCTGATTATCTAGATATTTCGCATTTATTTCCAAATAAAATAGGTGAATAAGTATGTTTAAAGGAGTAGGATATTGCTTTCTACTCCTTTTTATTACAGTGATATTTTCCCAATAATATCTATATATCACCATAGTATTTTTTCAAGATTTTAATTCCAGATGCTATTGTATGCAACAAAAAAACAGTACCGGAAACCGATACTGTTTAGCTGGCCCACAAGGATTCGAACCTTGAAAATGCTGGAGTCAGAGTCCAGTGCCTTACCATTTGGCGATGGGCCATCGTCTTGCGACAGAGAATATTCTATCACACCCCATTTTATATTGCAAGTGTTTTTTTAATTATTTTAAGGTATTTTCTGTTTTTTCACCTTTTCCAATATAAATATTGCCATTTACCTGTTTTTTATACATAATTTGCATTTTTTAATAATATGCTTAACTCTGCGAATCCAGTATTTTCTGCAGGTTTTCTTCACATATGCCACATATTCCCGGTTGTCAGCAGTAATTTCCTTTTGATCCCTGTAAATCAAATCCGTAACTCCTATTATCCAGTCAAAGGGAACTTTTTCCCTCCATCCCCTATTGTCACCACTTATAACATAATGGTCTTTTTTTACCTTAACTATTCTGTGAAGCACATATTTTCCGTCAGGTCTTTTGTATAATGGTAAATCATATTTTTTCAATCTGCCACTAACAGGAATAATCTTAACGGTATCCCTTCTGTTTCTTAAAAGTGGCATCATGCTATCACCTACAATGGTTGAAAGATAAAACCCATTCTCTTTAATAGCATTTTCTATTGTGGTCTTTTCCATAATACCTCTCAAATAATTTATTCTATAATTCCGGGAGTCTTTAATGAAGTAATAAAATTATCAACATCCTTTGTTGCTAATTCAATATCTACATCATATTTTTCCAAAAGTGAATTTATTAAATCATTTCTACTTGCACCATCAGAAATTTTTCTCCAAAGATATTCACCGGTTTCATTTAATTTAACCATACCGTTAAATATTTTACTGGCGGAACCAATTGAAACAACTACAGCCTGTCCTCCCATGTTTCTTAACACAAATCCTTCTTTTATTTTCATTGTCTTCCTCCATATTATTGTATATTTGCTTATTCATTTTTCATGGCATCATATGCCATTTGTGCAGCCTCTTTTGAAATGTTACATCCCATGGAATACATTGGAACTTCTTTTAATAACATATCTCCATAGTCTAAGGTTTTTAAGATAGCCTTAGCATCCTGAGGTCTGTATATCTGGTTCATTAACAATTCAACAGATTTGTCCGCACCTATCCTTTCAATATGGTTCGTTTCTGCCTGATGCAAAAAACATATTCCTGCAAGTTTTGCACACCTGTTAGTAGAAAGGCAATGTTTTCCATCCCAGGGTGTTCCATAAGCATACACTCCATCCTCTTTAAACTTCAAAAGTGGCTTGTCATCATTTATCATAATAACGTCTTCGCCAAAATTTT
>NZ_HF991853.1:25694-67855 GCF_000432355.1 Eubacterium sp. CAG:161 | reverse complement strand
TCTTCGCCAAAATTTTCCCGCCAAAGTCTTGCATGGGTGGACTTACCGGTTCCACTTGGTGCCGTAAACATATACGCGTTGCCTTTATATTCTACCACACTTCCATGGCATAACACCACCCCATAATCTAAAACTTTTTCGCAAAACTTTCTATATATGGCAATGTACTCCAAATAATCCTGAGGATATCTTGTATTATCTTCTGCATGTTCCTGCTCATACATCAAATCCTGCAAATTAACTGAAATACAAAATTTTGGTGTTTCACCATCAGCTAAATACTCCATGCTCTTCTTTTCAAAGTATTTTCCCCTAAACTCGATACCCACCGGCACCTCTGCGAATTTGTATACGTTCATATTATTCTCCATTTTATAATTGCTGTCCCGCTAAATAATTAGCAAACTGTTGAGCTGTTCTTCCTGATATTCCACCATGGCTAAGCTCCCATTTGTTTGCCTCTGCCTTTATTTCATCATCAGACAATTTAACACCCAGTCTTCTACACAATTCAACGGCAATTTCAAAATACTCTTTTTGCGTTGGTTTAGAATAGTTAATTGTAACACCAAATCTATGTACCAATGAAAGTTTCTCTTCCATTGTATCTGACTTATGCATACCGTTTTCAACCTGAACATCACTTCTGTCATTCCATGTTTCCTTTATTAAATGACGTCTGTTGGATGTAGCATAAATTAATATGTTTTCCGGCTTTGTTTCCACGCCGCCTTCAATAACTGCCTTTAAAAACTTATACTCTATTTCAAAATCTTCAAATGACAAATCATCCATATATATAATAAATTTATAATTTCTGTTTTTAATAGCTGCTATTACGTTAGAAAGATCCTTAAACTGATGCTTGTATATTTCTATCATTCTAAGTCCCTGCTCGTAATATTCATTGACTATCGCCTTAATACTTGTAGATTTTCCTGTACCGCTATCGCCAAAAAGAAGACAGTTATTTGTCTTTCTTCCCTGAACAAAGGCTTCTGTATTGTCCACTAATTTCTTCTTCTGTATCTCATATCCAACAAGATCATCTAAAACTACCTTGTCCATATTATTAATTGCGTGAAATTCTAAAGGACCGTCTCCATCCTTAATTCTGAAGGCTTTATTAAGTCCAAACATTCCTACGCCATATTGCTTATAAAATTCAGTAACATAATCAAAGAATTCATTTTCATCCTTTGCATTTTCCAGCTTTAAGCTCAAACTCTGTACTTTTTCGCTTACATTTTTGTTGTACATTAATTCAGTCTTACCAATTGCCTTATAATTCTGGAGCTTTTCAAAACAATCTATTCCTAATTCTTCCTCCATTGGTTTAAAATCATAATCAAACAATTTCATAAACTGTTTAAAGTCATTTTTGGCAAAATAGTTTACACTACCATCATTTGCCCCAACTTTCTCGCATGTAAGACTAAATGGATTTTCATTTGTAATCAGAAGATATGTAAGATAATTATGCCATAAGTTTCTATCAAAACCGTAATCTGTTGATACTTCCAATATTCTCTTTACCTGATGATAAATTCTTGTGATAATCTCGTCTTTTTTATAATTTTCACCTTTAAATTCTCTTATTATACTGCTTAATTCCATTAATATAGAATCTTTAGGCATATCACCATATATTAATAACTTTGATACTATGTTATGCATGTTCTTTCTCCTGACCATCAATTATTTCATATTTTATGTACATTAAATATGAGTTTTTGTTACAAAAGCAACCACTAATGGTTGTTACTCCAATAGTGGTTGCCTTTTAATTTATATATTTAAATTAAGAATTAACAATATCCGTTAATTTCGTCTTACAGATTAGCGTGGAATGTTCTGTGAATAACATCATCCTGCTGTTCTTTTGTTAACTTGATGAAGTTTACAGCATATCCTGATACACGAATTGTAAGCTGTGGATATTTTTCAGGGTGCTTCTGAGCGTCAAGTAATGTATCTCTTACTAATACGTTAACGTTAAGATGATATCCGCCTTCCTCTGCATATCCATCTATTAATGAAACTAAATTGTCAATCTGTTTTGCACTTGCTGCCATCTTTATTACCTCCTGTTTTTTCTTTTAATAACTCGATTCTGGATTCCTTAAATCCCTGCAACACAATCTTTTTTGCTGCTATTGCCATTTCTTTCGTGGCCGGCTGAATATCCTTTAACGGATAATCTATACCAAGCTCAGCATATTTAGGCTTTGCCATATCATGATACGGAAGAATGTCCAACGCTTTTACCATCTCTAACTTGCCAATAAAAAGTCCTAATTTGTAAAGATACTCTTTATTTAATGTTATGTGAGGCACAACCACGTGTCTTATCCACATCTTTATACCTTTTTTGTTAAGATACCTGGCAAATGCCAAAATATTATCATTTGGCTGCTTGCATAACTTCATGTGTTCTATTGGATCAATATGTTTAATATCCAGCATAACTAAATCAGTTACTTCAAGTAATTTATCAGTTTTCTTCAAATACTCCGGATCATCAGGTCTAAAAGTTACACCTGATGTATCCAGACAAGTATTAATACCTCTATTGTGAGCTGCTGTGAACAGTTCTGTAAGGAAATCTATTTGAACCATTGGTTCTCCACCAGTGGCAGTGATTCCTCCGGTCTTATAGAACGGTGCTTTCTTATCATATTCCTCAAGGAGTTCCTGAACAGTCATTTCCGTTCCTCCGGCCATAGTCCAGGTATCCGGGTTATGACAATATGCACATCTCATCGGACATCCCTTAAAAAATATTACGAACCTTACACCAGGACCATCTACAGTACCACAGCTTTCAGTTGAATGAATAATTCCAGTTGACATCCTAATCTTTCCTTCTCTCTAATTTCTAATTATGACTGCTGTAATTTAATAAGCTCGTCAATGTCAATTCCAAGTTCGTCAGCATCGAGGTCACCTGTAAATACTTCACAGTCTTTTCCAAGTGCGTCAGGAATAACTGTAAATGTATCTGAGATACCATCTCTTGCATTTTCAAATGGAATCTTAGCTACTGATGCAAGTGATGAAACTGCACCGTGAGTATCTCTACCATGAAGTGGGTTAGCACCTGGTGCGAAAGGCTCACCTGTCTTTCTTCCGTCAGGTGTGTTACCTGTGTTCTTACCATATGTTACGTTTGATGTAATAGTAAGAATTGACTGTGTAGGAATACTTTCTCTGTATGTGAAGTGCTGTCTTAAGTAACCCATGAACTTGTCAACGATCATTACTGCAAGGCTGTCAACTCTGTCATCATCGTTACCATACTTAGGAAACTCTCCCTCTGTCTCGTAATCAACAACAATTCCGTCTTCGTCTCTGATAGCTTTAACCTTAGCATACTTAATAGCTGAAAGTGAGTCAGCTACTACTGAAAGTCCTGCAACACCTGTTGCGAACCATCTCTTAACGTGTGCATCATGTAATGCCATCTGGATTCTTTCGTATGAATATTTATCATGCATATAATGAATGATGTTAAGAGCATTTACATATACTCCTGCTAACCATTTCATCATATCTTCATATCTTTCCATAACCTCATCATAATCAAGATATTCTGATGTGATTGGTCTGTACTTAGGTCCTACCTGTACCTTTGTCTTTTCATCAACACCACCGTTAATAGCGTAAAGAAGACATTTAGCAAGGTTTGCTCTAGCTCCGAAGAACTGCATTTCTTTACCGATTCTCATTGAAGATACACAACAAGCGATTCCGTAGTCATCACCATTGTATACTCTCATAAGGTCATCGTTCTCATACTGCATTGATGAGTATTCGATTGAAAGCTTAGCACAGTATCTCTTAAATGCTTCAGGTAATCTTGTTGACCAAAGAACTGTAAGGTTTGGCTCTGGAGCTGCACCAAGGTTCTCTAATGTATGAAGATATCTGAATGTTGTCTTTGTAACCATGTGACGTCCGTCAATACCAACACCACCAAGTGATTCTGTTACCCAAACAGGGTCACCAGCGAAAATCTGGTTGTATTCAGGTGTTCTTGCAAACTTAACGCATCTTAACTTCATAATGAAGTGATCAATGAATTCCTGAATCTGCTCTTCTGTAAATGTTCCGTTTGCTAAGTCTCTCTGAGCATAAATATCAATAAATGTAGATGTACGACCAAGTGACATTGCAGCACCGTTCTGTTCCTTAACAGCTGCTAAGTATCCTAAGTACATCCACTGAATAGCTTCCTGTACGTTCTTAGCCGGTCTTGAGATATCAAATCCGTAAATCTTTCCTAATTCCTTTAATTCCTTAAGAGCTCTAATCTGTTCTGAATATTCTTCTCTGTCACGAACAACTTCAGGTCTCATTTCTGTAGGTGTAGCTGCCTTCTGAGCTTCCTTATCTACGATAAGTGTATCAACACCGTATAATGCAACTCTTCTGTAGTCACCTATGATACGTCCACGTCCGTAAGCATCAGGAAGACCTGTTACGATGTGGTTTGTTCTACATGTTCTGATTTCAGGTGTGTAAGCGTCAAATACACCTGCGTTATGTGTCTTTCTGTAGTTTGTGTAGAAATCTACTACTTCAGGATCAACTTCATATCCGTTGTCGCTACAAGCCTTCATAGCCATACGGATACCACCGTTTACCTGTAAACCTCTCTTGAAAGGCTTATCTGTCTGGAAACCAACGATTGTTTCCTTATCCTTATTTAAGTAGCCTGCTCCATGTGATGTAATTGTCTGAACAACCTTTGTGTCCATATCAAGAACACCGCCTGCTTCTCTTTCCTTCTTCTGAAGGTCAAGCACCTGGTTCCATAAATCTGTTGTGTTCTGTGTAGGTCCTGCTAAGAAACTCTCATCACCATCATATGGTGTGTAGTTTTTCTGGATGAAATCTCTAACGTTGACTTCTTTTGCCCAAGCGCCATTGTTAAAACCTGTCCATTCTTCTCTCATCTCTGTCTTTCCTCCTAAAAATAAATGTAAAGCTTAAAAATATATTTAGTGAATGACCTAACTAAACTTTAGTAAATCTTCGACTGTCTTTTTCTTAGGAACCGCCGGATCCTCATCTGGATACCCTATGGCAATCAAAGCCATAAGAAGCTGTCCTTCAGGCACATCTAAGATTTCTGCTGCCTTGTCAATGTCATACATTCCCATGATAACTGTTCCTAAACCTTTGTCATGCGCTGCCAGACAAAATGTCTGGGTTGCCACTCCATTGTCAAAGGCCTGCCAATTGTCTTCCCGGGAAGTGGTATAACTACCATCCCTTTCAAATCCTGAACGCTTGTCCACAATAATTGTGGCTACTAACATAGGTGCACCATCAATAATTTCCTGATTGTGTGCCCCACAGCATTCCTTTGAGATTCTATCTTTAATCTCCGGATCTGTTATGGCAATATAGCGGGTAGTCTGAGTGTTCTTCCAAGACGGAGCATATGAAGCAGTAAGTACAATGTCTTTTATGATTTCCGGGGAAACCTTATCGCTCTTAAACTTTCTGATGCTTCTTCTTGTTTTTATGCATGTAATCGCATCCATAATAGCACCTCCATAAAATAATAATTAATTCAGTTATGAAATTCTGCAATATGAATGTTCGTCAAAAGACGCACTACCACGCATAAAACGTCATTTTCACTAACTGTGAATAATATAACACTTTATCTTTTTTTTTGCAACGGTGATAAAGAAATATTTTATTATGTAGAAACACTCATTTTTTCACTATACAAGGTGAAAACCCATCAATGGAATGTATTTCCCTTTACATTTTAAATTGTAATACCATATATTGCATTTTTCTGTTGCAAATGCAACAAATAGAGCTATAATGATATACAAGGAACACAAAATACAGTTTTTTCTGCTTGCAGAAAAAAACTAGTGTTTTGGTGTTCCGCCCCCACATGAGGAAGTAGCAATTTTTCTGAAAGAAAAATTCGCGGATTCCGAATGTGGGGAGAATTGCGAAAGTTGCGAAGCAACGCAGCAATTCGTATATCATTATATATACTACAGGGAAACAAACATTGAGAATTGCGAAAGTTGCGAAGCAACGCAGCAATTCGTATATCATTATTACACTACAGGGAAACAAATTTGCAGAATTGCGGAAATTGCGAAGCAATGAAGCAATTCGTATATCATTATATACATCGGGAGGGTTTATATGAACACTACAAAGCATAATTTATTTCATGGAATAAAAGAATCGGAACAGTCAGAAATGCTGAAATGTTTTAATTCTTACACAAGAAGCTATTCCGCCGGCGAGATTATCTGCTTTTTTGATGAGCCGGATGCCGGTATTGGAATTGTGGAGGAAGGAGAAGCCTGCATAATACATAGTCTTTCCAACGGTTCCCAAACCATTTTAGAGCATTTAAAACCCGGGGACTTGTTTGGTCAGATGTTTTATTATCATGCCAACCGCGAAAATATAACTCTTGAAGCATCAAAAAAATGTACCATTAGGTACATCGATTATCAGCATATTGTCAAAAGATGCATTAAATCATGTCAGCATCACAGCCAGCTTGTAAGCAATATATTAATGATGGTTTCAGATAAAACAAAAGATATTTGTGAACATCTTGAAGCCGTAAGCCAGCGTTCAATAAGGGATAAACTAATGACCTATTTTGAAACCCTCTCTTCAAAAAATAATAGTAACACCTTTACCATACCATTTACCATGAGTTCTCTGGCTGACTATCTTTCCATTGACAGAAGTGCCATGAGCAGGGAACTTGGCAAAATGAAAGACGAAGGTCTTATTTATATTGAAAAAAGAGAAGTAACAATAAACAGATTTAAATAACTACATAAAATACAAAAAGGCAACTGCCATTGCTGACAGATGCCTTTTTTACTGTTGCACAGTCGAAGTATTTCACATAGCTTTCATCAGTATTATTTCTGTATTAAGAGCTATTCAATAAACTTCATTGTTGCAATCGTTATAACTGTAATTCCAACTCCTACAAATAGTATTATTCCTAAAATCATTATTGTCGATAAAGGCTTAAATTTATTTTCTGACATAATACCTTTTTTCTTTAGAAAAAATATTATGCAGATAATCATGCATATTAAAAATATATACTTACCATATACACCGTACTTATTGATTATTTCTATCATGATTTTCCCCCTCATATTTATTGCTTACTTACAGTAAATATGCCAACCCATATTAAATTGATTATAATACCTCTAGAACTATTTTACACCAATTCGCGTAGTAATCAATCCAAAGTACCCGGCTCCGACCACCGTGAGTCCGCTTATGGATGCTGACACTGTAGCTACTCCATTACGCTTGTTACTATATTTCTTTACCATTATAAATTCAATAGATTTTACATAAACATCGAAAAAATTCAACTTATTCCGTATTTTTTTTACGGAATAAGTTGAATTCTATTTTTCGTTATTAAATATTGTCCCTACAAGAGTTGTTAAACATTTATATTTATTGTATTCCTTTAACCTCATCTTTGTCAGGGAACATTGCATTTAATATAATTCCAACTAAAGCTGCAATAGCAAGACCTGAAAGGCTGATTGTAACACTTCCTACATTTAATGCTACTGCTCCGTCAATGCCGCTTAATACATCGGCACCCATTCCTGAGCTGAACTTAATACCAAGGGCACATACAACTATAACAGCTGCAACAATTACATTTCTGCTCTTCTTAAAGTCAACCTGAGCTTCAACCATGTTTCTAACACCGATTGCTGAAATCATTCCATAAAGCATAAATGAAATACCACCAACGATTCCTGCCGGCATAGCTGAAATAATAGCTGCGAATTTAGGTGAGAATGAGAAAAGAATTGCAAGATATGCTGCTATTCTTACCACTCTTGGATCATATACTCTTGAAAGAGCAAGAACACCCGTGTTTTCACCATATGTTGTATTAGCAGGTCCACCAAATAATGCTGATAATGATGTAGCAAGTCCATCACCCATTAATGTTCTGTGCAATCCCGGTTCATTAATGAAGTCCTCTTCACATGTAGCTCCAATTGCACATATATCACCAATATGTTCCATCATTGTAGCAATGGCAATAGGCATCATTGTAGTAATTGCAAAAATAATTGCTGCTGTGTTTCCAAAATCAACTCCACCGAAAACTGTCTGTTTTACATGAATTGGCCATCCAAACCATGCTGCATCGGCAATTGCCTTTGTATCCACCGGTGAAATCCAGCTTAGTCCTGCTGCATTACCAAGGATAAGTGCAATAATGTATGAACCTACAACACCTAACAATATAGGAACAATCTTTGCCATTCCCTTTCCCCAGATATTGAAGAAAATAACAATTGCAAGGGCAATTATGGCAAGTGGCCAGCATGTTGCGCAATTGTTTAACGCTGATGGTGCAAGACATAATCCGATAGCAATAATAATTGGTCCTGTTACTACCGGTGGGAAGAATTTCATTACTCGTTTTACGCCTACTAACTTAATGACAAGAGCCAGTACCAGATACAATAATCCGGCAAATACAACACCGAGACATGCATATGGAAGCATCTCTGCAGGAGTATCAACTCCATAGGCTTTATTTGCACCTGTTACAGCTGAATAACCACCTAAAAATGCAAAGGATGAACCAAGGAATGCCGGTACCTTAAGTTTTGTAAATACGTGGAACAATAAAGTTCCAAGTCCTGCCATAAGCAATGTTGTCTGCATGTTAAGTCCTGTAAGGATAGGAACTAAAACAGTAGCTCCAAACATGGCAAACATATGCTGGAAACCTAAAAGTAACATTCTTCCGTTTCCAAGTTTCTTGGCATCATACACCGGTTCAACACCGATGTTTGTTTTTTCGTTTGACATCGTCAAATCCTCCCTCTTTTCTTTTGATATATATGGTAAACTACATCCACTTTAGTCTATGTAGCTCTCCCTCCATCTGCATACCTGCAAAATCGTTTTGTCTCAGTGCCTCATACAGCACAATCGACACTGAATTTGCAAGATTAAGAGAACGTATATCCGGATTCATAGGTATCCTTATACATCCCTCTTTATTATCTACTAATATTTCTTCAGGTATACCTGCGCTTTCCTTCCCAAACATTATAAAATCATCCGTCCCAAACTCCACGTCCGTATAACGCTTTGGTGCTTTAGTTGTAGCATACCACATTTTTGCATTAGGATTTTGTTCCAGAAAATCATTATAGCTGTCATATATTGTAACATCTAAATTTTCCCAGTAATCCATTCCTGCACGTTTAAGTGACTTTTCGTTTATGCGGAATCCCATTGGTTCTATAAGATGCAGTTTTGTACCTGTAGCACAACATGTTCTTCCTATATTTCCCGTATTCTGTGGAATTTCCGGTTCTAACAAAACAACATTCATTATTTTAGCCTCTTTTCCTTATTAATCTTTAACAATTATGTCTGTATGTTTATTCAGCTGAAATTCTTATTACAAATTTTTCCAATCTGCCTAGTGCTTCCTTTAAATCTTCCAAGGAATATGCATAGGAGATTCTTAAAAAGCCCTCACCACAGTCTCCGAAAGCAATTCCCGGAACTACAGCCACCTTTTCTTCCTTAAGAAGTCTTGTAGCAAATTCATCGGAAGTCATCCCGAATTTCTTTATGCTTGGGAAGGCATAAAATGCCCCAAAAGGCTCAAAACAGTCAAGCCCCATTTCTTTAAATCTATGTAGCACAAATCTTCTTCTCTGGTTATAGGACTCGCACATACGCTTTACGTCCTCGTCACCATTTTTCATTGCTTCAATTGCCGCATACTGACTGGTAGTAGGTGCAGACATAATGGCAAACTGATGAATTTTTATCATTTGCTTCATAATTACTGCAGGCGCTGCAGCATATCCTAATCTCCAGCCTGTCATGGCATAAGCCTTTGAAAAGCCATTAATCAGCACCGTTCTTTCCCTCATTCCCGGTATACACGCTATGGAAACATGTTCACCGTTATATGTAAGTTCTGAATATATTTCATCTGAAAGCACAAAAATATCTTTATCAATACATACCTCTGCAATTTCCTCTAAGTCTTTCCTGTCTAACGTTGCACCTGTAGGATTGTTTGGGAAAGGTAAAACAAGTAGCTTAGTTTTATCCGTGATTTTTTCTAAAATCTCATCCTTAGTAAGCTTAAAATTATTTTCTTCTTTTAATTCAATATGTACCGGCTTTCCATATGCCAATTGAACACATGGAATATATGAAACAAAACTTGGCTGTGGCACAAGGACCTCATCACCGGGATCTATCATTGCCCTTATAGCCAAATCTATTGCCTCGCTTCCACCTACAGTTACTATGATTTCATCATTAAAATGATACTCAAGTCCTAATCTTCTTTGCAGATAATTACAAATCTCTACACGAAGTTCCTTAAGTCCCGCATTAGATGTGTAAAATGTACGTCCCTTTTCAAGACTGTATATTCCCTCTTCTCTTATATGCCACGGTGTATCAAAATCCGGTTCTCCAACTCCTAAGGATATGGCATCCTTCATTTCGCTGACAACATCAAAAAACTTTCTAATACCTGATGGCTTAATCTCTTTTACTGTATTTGACAACGGATCTCTCATTACGGTGTCACCAACATCCTTTCATCTTTTTCTTTTTCATTTAAAACCATTCCATAATCCTTATATTTTTTAAGGACAAAATGTGTTGCCGTATTAAGAATGGCATCAAGGGTTGAAAGTTTGCTGGACACAAACTGTGCAATTTCCTTCATGGTCTTTTCTTCTACTATAACAGTAAAGTCAAATCCCCCTGACATAAGGTAAACTGCCTTTACCTCATCATATTTGTAGATTCTCTCTGCTGTTTCATCAAATCCGCTGCCTCTTTGTGGCGTAGCCTTTACTTCAATAAGGGCAGTAACTCTTTCATCACTGGTTTTTTCCCAGTCAATTAAAGTGTAATAACCGCAAATAACTTTTTCCTTTTCCATATCTGCAATTTCATTTGCCACTTCTCCTTCGCTGACACCTAACAAAATTGCAATTTCATGAATATCAATTTTACTGTTTTTTTCTATTAATCTTAATATTTCTTCCCTCATATATTCTCCTCTCCATAAATCATATATTTTTATAAATTAATTTACAGATACTTATAAATTTCATCACCCCGTGATGGTTCTAAATATCTTCGCTCTTCTTTATTTATTACAACCCTGTCTTTTCCGTCTGTTAACTGTCCAATAATTTCGGCAGTTATTCCATTGGCATTAAGTTCCTGCACAATGTTTTCACCTTCATTGCATACTATAAGAAGTGCTCCTGTTCCGTCTAACATATATGGGTTATATCCGAAAAGTTCCGCCACCTCAATTGTCTCCTGCATAACAGGTATTTTTTTAATATAAGCTTCAATGCCAATATCTGCTGAAGATGCTAATTCCCATAATGCCGAAAAAACTCCCCCATCCGAAACCGCATGTAAAGTTATTGTATCATTTTTCGGAATGATTTTCATTACTTTTTCAATATCTGTATATTTTTTTAATTCAACACACCTTTGCACAAAGCCCGGATTGAATTTTTTAAGAAGTTCATCCTTTTTAAGTGAGGATATAACTGCTGTTCCTCCCACTGCTATGGTTCCTGCCATAACTACCTGCATTCCCGGTTTTACCAGTCTTCTATCCATCAGTTTAATATCATTATTTCTGTTTCCCAAAACTGTTATGTGAGCTACAACATCATCCACTACACCTTTATACACTCTACAGTATGCAATATTTATATTCTTAGCCTTAGATGCATCATCAAAATTTTTAATGATTTTTCCTAACTTTTTTTCCTCATATTCCAAAGGAATATTAATCTCTAACTGTAAATATTCAGGCTGTCCACCTTTTTCGTATAACATATTTATGGTCTTTTGAAGATAATATTCCTCACAGCCTGAAAACCACTTCAATATACAATTAGAAGACACCACGACCGTAGTGTCTTCTAATAATAATTCTGCGGCATCAACTCCTAAAGCTGTTCCCTCCAAATCAGATGACAGTTTCTTCTTCACTGAACGTTTATACGTTATTTCAGAAACTTTTCCCATTTGCATAATTTACCGCCTTTATTCATCACTTTTCTTTGTTTTCGTCTTTTTTTTGTCTGTTGACTTTTTTGTCTCCGGTTCATCCGACGCCTTTGAGTCGCCACCCTTAGTACCAATTATGGTAACTGAAGGAGACATGGCATATGTACTAGTGTGAAGTAATTCCTTGCTTACTTCCTTTCCGTTTTCATATGTTATTTTCCAAAGCTTTGCAACATATCCTGTATGTCCTGACTTGGTTTCAGTATATCCTACAGGCTGTGTCGGATCCTTTCTTTCCTCTGTCTTAATCGGCGTAGTGCTAACTAATTCACTTTCGTATTTAACCGAATGACTTGCCTTCCTTGTGTCATGTCCGTAAATATTAAAGGTTATGGAACCACTTGAACTGTATACACCCTGAATATATATAGGTGCGTCAGTATCATTTTCAAACACCAAATCCTTGTAGTCTCCGGCCAAAGCCGCATCTGCTGCCAAATCAACATATGAAACTGCCATTGAATGGGAGAAACGCTTAGTTACCTTTATTTCCGCCCTAAGTAATGCATTATATAATGTACTTGATACCTGACAGATTCCACCTCCAAGGCTGTCTGCGACGCCACCGTCTACATATGTCCCTGCCGGATACCATCCGTTATCCTCAGTCCATGGAACAAGGTGCTCATTACATGAAAAGCTTTCTCCCGGATATAAAACATTCCCGTTTAACTTTTCAGCACCGTTTTTAATGTTCATGTTTCTGTTGTCATAGGAAGCGCCGGTTGTAAAATATGTAGTCCAACTGCCCATTGGTTCGTTAGAAACCTTCTTGCAATCCTCTGTTGTATACTCCGGTTTTGAAACCTGTATTACAGTATCGAACGTAATGTCAGACTTTTTATCCCATTTTTTCATTACAAAATCATAAAGATTATTTGTTGACTTATCATAGTCAACTACACATCCTTCCTTTTCAGGAATAATCTTAAAGCCATGACCTGTAGCCTCTAAGGATGCATTTTTCGCCTTTATGTTATATGGGTCACACTCTGTTTTCAACTTCTTTTTAAGACTTTCTTTCTTAAAGTCCATATTAAGAGTGTACTTCATTCCCTCGTTCTTTAAATCAAGTTCGTCCTTATATCTCTTTATAACGTTTCCGGACTTACCTAATCCTGCTGCTTCATCAAGAACCTCACTGTTAGACCACTTATATCCTAACTCCTTAAGAGTTGTTTCAATTATGTTCTTGTTTACGTTAAGAGTTACCTTAACATCTGAGAGTTCCTTAACTCTATCCTGAATTTTCTTTTTGGCTTCCTTATATGTTAATTTTCCAACATTAACATCGCCAATGAAGATACCTTCTTTTATAACTTCGTCATCTTTAGCTTCCGTGCTTTGTGAAGCAGCAAATATCTGCACCGAACCTGTTAATAACACTAAAGTTATCAGCAATAAACTTAATTGCTTAATCCACTTCATTTTTCCCTCCGAAATGTTTTCCATTAATACCTGCCTTCTGCTACATACTAGAAACTTAAAACTGTTGTTACTATCATAGCTGCCACTAAAAGAACTGCAATTGTGCCAGCTATTATTCTCTGATTTCTTTTGTTATTAAAAAATCCCATCTTAATTTCTCCTTTTAGATTTCACCGCAAAACTTACTATTATTCTATAGATTCACCTACCTGTACAATTAATGAGTATATCACAAGTGATTATTTTCTCCTAGTATAAAATTTTGCCTTTTTCCGATATAATTTTGTCTATTTTTTTAGATGCTTCACTCTTTGTAAGACTATCAATATTAAAATCCGGCTGTATGTTATGATATTTCATTAAATCCGTAAGATATTTCTTTTGTTTGTCCGTTATAGGCTGTATTTTTTTTACCTTAAACTTGAAATCAAAAGGTTCAAACATCTCCGGATATTTTTCCCCATACTGCTCCATAAGTATTTCAAACAGTTTTGCCGTCACCTCTGCATCATTAAAGGCACGATGATGATTTTCATCCTTTATGCCATAATATGTACAAAGATAATCAAGAGCCCTGCTTTCTAAATCCGGTAAAACCTTTCTGGCAATTTTCAGCGTATCCATTCCCTTTTTATCAAAATCCAGTTTAAGGTCAATGGCACCCTGTTTTAAAAAGCTGTAATCAAATCTTACATTATGTCCTAACAAAATGTCGTCCCCGGCAAAATCAATAAATTCAGGAAGTATTTCCTCTATTCCTCTTTTGCCATACACCATATCATTGGTTATTCCCGTCAGGTCAGTAATATATCCCGGCACCGGAATTTCAGGGTTAATAAGCTCCGAAAAAACATCAATTTTTTTGCCGTTTCTCACTTTGACGGCACCTATTTCCAAAATTTTTGAATATCCTACGTTAGTTCCGGTAGTTTCTATATCCACACATACATAATCTCTTATCATCAGTTCATCCTTATAAATCAATTATTTGCAGTTTTGCCTCTTTACTTAATGCATTTCTGTTTTCATAATCAAACAGCACATATATATTTTTCCCACATAGGCTAAATACTTCCATGTGGGTCATTCTCTCTAGCTGCCTGCTGTCATAATCTTCGTATCCGGGAAGCTTCTCCCTTGCCATTTCAGACTTATAAAAGTCCTTTATAATATTTTTATACTTTGAATTATCCTGAGAAAACGGCGGTCTGTTTTTTGCATTTTCCCTTAAATAAAAATCCATGGTTAAAAGCTGTGAAAATGACAGTTCATCTGTCCACATACCCAATTTTTTACCGGTATTTTTACGGTATTTGTTAATAAATTCAAGAAGTATTTCGTATCTGGCAACTCTTGAATGCTTCTCACCATTACTGCTTTTTTCATTATAAAACATTCCCAGTTCAAAAAACA
Organism: Eubacterium sp. CAG:161; assembly: GCF_000432355.1. NCBI lineage: Bacteria > Bacillati > Bacillota > Clostridia > Eubacteriales > Eubacteriaceae > Eubacterium > Eubacterium sp. CAG:161. The sequence goes on along the minus strand of NZ_HF991853.1, from coordinate 52,861 downwards.
TATCAAAGGCACTTTCAAAACAGCTTTCCAAGTATTTAATGGTATTTGAGAACTGAAAACTGTTGTAGTATATTTCCACAACACTTTCCACTGCCTTTAATTTTAAAATCTCATCAAATCCAATCCATTTAGTTTTTAGAACCTCATAAGGTGGTTTGTCACTGTAAACAATCCCAAACTCTGATGCCCTCATCTCCATTTCCGAGCCGTGAAGAACCTTAAGGAAACCTAACTGTAGTTGGTCGGGCTTCATGGCATAAACTACATTAAAAGAATGCTTAAAAGATTCATAATCTTCATAAGGAAGTCCTGCTATTAAATCAAGATGTTGATGTATATTACCATAGGACTTTATCTTTTTTGTAACATCCGCAATTTTTTGTATTGCTGTTTTTCTGTTTATTGCGGACAATGTGTCTAAATTAACTGACTGAACTCCGATTTCTAACTGAATAAGTCCCTGACGCATAGTTGAAATAAGTTCTATTTCCTCTTTTGTCATAATGTCCGCTGCAATTTCAAAATGAAAATTGGTAATGCCGTTGTCATTTTCCTTAATAAATTTCCATATTTCCATGGCATGACTATGATTACAGTTAAAAGTCCTGTCAACAAATTTAACTTGCTTTGTATTATTATCTATAAAAAACTTAAGTTCCTTTTTTACAATGTCAATGTCCCTGAATCTTAATTTCTTCTCAACTGAGGACAAACAATAACTACAGGAAAACGGGCATCCCCTGCTGGTTTCATAATAAATTATTTTATTTTCAAACTCCTTCATATCATTATATGTAAAAGGAATAGAGGACATGTCAATAAGTGGCATAGGAGAATTAATTATAATGTTTCCATCCTGTCTGTACGCCAGACCTTTTATATCGGAGAGGCTCTCTTCTAAGGAATTACGGCTATATGCCTCTATTACCTCCTTAAATATTTTCTCTCCCTCGCCATACATTACATAATCAATACTTCCATTATCTCTAAGTACCTGTTCCATATTGTAGGAAACTTCCGGTCCTCCTACCCATATTTTCACATTAGGGCAGATTTTCTTAAAATCCTTTATAACATCTTTAATTAAAACTATGTTCCATATATAACACGAAAAACCTATGGCATCAGGTTTTCTCATATATATGTCTCTTATTATTTCTTCTTTGTATTGGTTTATGGTATACTCTGCGATTTCGATTTCTACATTGTCTCTACCCCGGGATAATCCATATTTTTCACCGTAGGTTTTAAGACTGTATACTGCAAGATTTGAATGTATATATTTGGCATTAACTGCCACTAATAAATATTTCATAGCCGGCTCCTAGCGTTAATAAAGGTTTTATTTTTGGGTACAAAAAAAGCGGGTGATGGGAATCGAACCCACGTATCCAGCTTGGAAGGCTGGTGTTCTACCACTGAACTACACCCGCATATTCACTGCCTGGTTCCGGAATCGAACCAGAGACACGAGGATTTTCAGTCCTCTGCTCTACCAACTGAGCTAACCAGGCTTGTGATACCTCGCATCACGCAAAAATAATCCTACACTAAAACTTCATGTTTGTCAAGAAAAAGTTTCCATATTTCCGTTAGTTTCCACATGGAAGCTTTTGAAAATCCTATGATAATAAAAAATATAATTAACTAATGTAAATACCATTATAACCATATTTACAAAAACCAATATATTTACAAAAGTAAGTTTGAGATTTGGAAACAGCAATAATGTTATAAGTATTACATATGTTCCGAAAGTACAAACCTTACCATACCACATAGCTCCCTCTATTTTGTTACCTTTTTTAATGGATACAATACCGGCAACTGCCATAAAGCCTTCTTTTATAATATATAAAACAACCATAGCCACAACTATTTTATATTTAAAAGAAAGACTTAAAATGATGGCACCTAAGGTAATTTTATCGGCAATGGGGTCAAGCATTTTGCCCCAATCCGTAACCATATTAAATCTTCTTGCTATTTTCCCGTCAAAAAAATCTGTAATTCCTGACAGCACGATAGTAAGAATAACCGGTATATATGGGCCTCCGGATAGAGAATTATAAAATAAAACCATATATACCGCCACTAATACAATTCTAAAATATCCCATTATATTAGGTATTGAAAAATATTCATGCCAAAAATTCTTTCCCATTTTACTCACCTCACAGGAGATAGTATACACCAAATTTTACTATTTTAAAACCTGAAGGCAAATATACTTACGGCATTTAGCAATTAAAACTCTTCATATATAAATGCCGGTGCTGATGAATCCTGAGATAAAATAAAATATCCCCAGATTATCATAAATATAGCATAGAAAAATATTATCTTTCCCACAAACATTGCCTTGTCATTATTTTTTATCCTGCTTATAAAAGTTGTAAATCTGCTCATTAAAATATACCAGTCCTTTCAATGCCAGATGACTATCATCCTCGAACATATAATCATCATATTCCATAGATGTTAAATCAGCTAATTTCACATTATTATTTTTTGCAAAATTCCGTACTGCACCATAAAGTTCATCTCTCTTTGCCTTAGGGAAATTAGTGTAATCTGCCCACTTGGCATTAAGGGGCTGCATAACCATCATTACATCTATATTTTCCTGTCTGCAAATATCTATAAAACATTTAAGGTCGTCAAATTCCATGGAATCTGACGTATACTGCAGGTCTTTAAATGCTTTCTTTTTTACCTTCTCTTTGTAATTTTTATTGTAAATCCTGTCACTCATTCCAAAACGGTTATGACCTGATTTCTTCTCACCACGCTTTACCGCCTTTTTGTATAATTTATTCCAATGGGTTATCCGGTCTTTTCCACCCTCATTGGTGTCATTGCTGTACCCCTTTACAACAGATGCAATGTATAGCTTTGTATCTGCCTTGTAATTAGCCAGTGCACTGTGAACATTTTTTCTTACTGTATCAATAACATTTCCGTTATTATCCCTGTACCATTTTATGTCCTGCCTAATGTTTTTCCACATTGTAGGATTTTCGTCTGTGAGTTCCTTTATTCTCTTAATGACGTAGTCCTTTGTTTCGTCACTAATTTCTTTATTTTTAAGAAATGCTATCATATTGGTTTCTGAATACATTGAGCCAAAGGCATCCTTTCTGAAACCATATGACTTAAACCATTGAGGTGATACACTTATTACCACCTTTTTTCCTTTAAGTTCCTGACCTATGGAGCCTAGAATTATGGCATGTCCTAAGCTTTGAAAACCGCCCTTTCCAATAAACACCGGCTTTATGTCACTGTTTTTATAAATGCTGTCGGCATGGAAGCCTGAGCGTTGACAGTGTTTTAATTCCGACGAACCAAAAACAGCAAAAACATTATCGTTATCTACTAATTTTTTCATTCCGTCATTGCACCCGAATTTTGTGGCGCTAATCCATGTCCCATATCTTATGTTGTAGGCAGGTATGCCGTTTTTTGCGGCAATTCCTACCCCGGTTATGGTAACTAAAAACATAATAAATGCAATTCCCATTGCCTTAATGTTTTTCATTGTAATCTACCTCTGTTATTTCTTTTCTTCTACTAAAGCAATAATTTTGTTTGCTGTATTTACCTGACTTCTTACTACCTCTGATGGAGATATTACTACCCCAAGTTCATCTTCAATCATAGCTAACAACTCAGCAAATGCTAATGAATCCATAAGTTCTTCCTCAAATAAATCCATATCTAAATCTTCTCTTACTACATCATCGTCACATACTTCTTCTAATAAATCTAAAACTTTCTCTTTCATTTCACATGTCCTTTCTAACTCTAAAACTTTTTATTTATATTTATATAAGATGTCCTGAGAATATCAGAAATCCAAACATCACAAGATTAATTGTTACTGTCCATGACAGAACATAATACCATTTTTTCTTTTTATTTCTCTTATAGAATTTTGATTTCTTCTGATAAATTTCCGTCAGTGCCAAAAGTATTCCATGGTACAAACCATATACTATGTAACACAGGCTAAGTCCGTGCCACACACCCATAACAAACATATTTATAATGAAGCCCACTGAGGCTGTTGTCAGTCTGGTTTTAAAACGCTTTTTCTTTGTGGATGAAATAATAAATCTGGTAAATATAAAATCCCTGAACCACTCTGACAAAGATATATGCCACCTTGCCCAGAAATCCTTCATATCCTTACTTATAAAAGGCTTGTTAAAGTTGTCCGGCACCTTAACTCCCAGCATATATCCGCATCCCACTGCCATAAGGCTGTAGCCTGCGAAATCAAAAAACATATATATTCCATAGGTGTATGCATAAGCAATTTCATTTAACACCGTAGGCTCTACCACCTGCATCATAACCTTGTAAGCCAGGTCTGCCAACACAAATTTATATACAATACCTACAAAGAGTTTTTCCAATCCTTTTCCAAATAATTCAAGATATTCACTTCTCTTATAGGCTTTCTGTATATCTCCCTCAAATCTTCTGCTTCGGTCAATGGGACCACAGCTGAATGTTGGGAAGAAAATCAGAAATGACGTAAAATCTGAAACAGAAATGTGCTCTATAACTCCGTCATACATTTCTATTATGATTTGAACCACTCTGAAAGTTAAATATGATATTCCAATAAACTGAAACCACCCAAGACCTTTAAAGGCATCCAGTTCATTTAGTTTACATAACGCAAGGGGTACAATTGTCAGAAAAACAAACAATCTGTATATCCACAGCACCCTGCCTTTTTTCCTTATTTGCTCATAAATCTTAACTAATGCAAGTTCTATAAGGAAATAAATTACAAAATAAATTAATGCTGCCGGTGTATCTATAAGCACCAGTGTTATAAACAGGACAGAAACTGCTATATCGTACCACTTAAGTGTTTTTTCACAAAGTCCGATTATAAGAGCAATTACCAAAACCGGTATTAACATTGTGAAAAAAAATTCTCCTGAAAAAAAACTCATTACAAAAGACCTCCAAGATATTTTCTGTCAGCCTTACCATTAATGTTCATTGGTATTTCTTCAACATATTTAATCTTCTTAGGTATCATATACACAGGAAGGATTTCCTTTAACTGCTTTTTAACCTCTCTTCCAAACTCACTTGGAGTTTTTCCGTCAAGATTTCCTGTAACAAAAGCTGTAAGGCTTCTTACTTTTCCTTCTTTCATATTAGGTAACACCACTGCATGGCTTATTTGAGGAAGTCTTAACATGTTGTTTTCAATATCTTCCACTTCAATTCTATATCCGTTTAATTTTACCTGAAGATCAATTCTTCCATTGTAATAAAGCTGTCCGCCAATCTTGTATCCTGCATCTCCCGTATGGTATCCACGATACATTTTTCCTTCTCTTTCACAGGTGAAAAAGGCTTTTTCGGTAAGGTCATCTCTTTTAAAATATCCTGTACTTACAGTATCACCTATTATAATAATTTCTCCCTGCTCGCCTTCAGGAAGGCTGTTTCCCTGTTCGTCATGTATTTCAAGCCATGTGCCTTTCTTCTCATGTCCTACCGGAAGTGATTTTCCTTTAGCCATGGTTTCTTCTAACAATTCAGGTGTAATCAGCACATCTGATACTGCTACAGTAGATTCTGTAGGCCCATATGTGTTAATAATTTTTACATCCGGAAATCTCTCCTGTAATTTCTTTGTAGTGGATGTTGTAAGCACCTCTCCACAAAATAAAAATACTTTAAGATTCGGCATCATTGTGCTACAGAATTTCTTATCTGCTAAACACATATCTGCAAAGGACGGCGTTGAAACCCACACATTGAGATTCGCCTCTTCAAAATGATTAAACATTGCATTGTAATCTTCCTGCATTTTCTTTGTTAATGTATGAAGGGTTCCGCCTAAAGCTAAACAGGTGTACAAATCCATTACTGATAAATCAAAGGAAAACGGTGCCTGATTACCAAAGTTAAATATTTCATTTTCCTTTACCTCGCCGCATAATGTAACAGACCAGTCTAAATAATTGTTAAGGCAGTCAAAGGTAATCTGAACTCCCTTTGGCTTTCCTGTGCTGCCGGATGTGAAAATAATATAATATGTATCATCCGGCTTTACCCAATTTTCCACCTTGGCAGTTTCTTCTTCCTTCTCTATAATTTCCTTTATCTTGTCTAAATTTATTACATATTCATTATCTAGTGTGATGTCTCCCTCCACCTGAAAAATAACCTCAGGCTCAACACATTCCACTGTTGCCTCAACCCTTGTGTCAGGAATTGAAATGTCCTGGGGACAATATGCCTTTCCTGCCTTAACACATGCAAGAAAGCATACAATCATATATGGATTTTTATGTCCGTATACAATTACAGGTGTTTTAGTATCACCATAATTTCTATATATCCATGCAGCAAGCTTATCTGAATAAGCATCCAGCTGACCATAAGAAAGACAGGAATCGTCACTTTTAATAGCTATCCTGTCTCCATTTTCTGTTGAAATTTTTTTAATTTTTTTTAAAATATTCATATCACTAATCCCTTTGTAAAATATATTTGTGCCTTAAAAAAGGTAAGTTTTTTCAATGATGATACAATTGTGATACAATTGTACTATCTTGACTAATACAAACTATACAACTTATACATATTAATTACAAGTGTTTTTTTATTAAGATTTCTATACAATTATTAAGATTTCTTTACAATTATTAAGATTTTCTGCAAACCGTCATATATTTAAGTGGCTGATATAAGCTGTTTTGTCCCGTGATTTGTAATTAATTCCATAAAAAATGCCTTATTAAAAGATAGATAATCATTTTAACTACTTCTTAATAAGACATTTATTATTTTAAACTTATGAATTACTAATTTTTCCCTATACTTTACTAATGTGATTTAACCTTAGTCCAAAGACTTGCACAGTATTCCTTTATATCCTGTTTCCTATCTTTAAATTCTTCATTCTTCTCATTAGACGTATCCGGTGCACATGCGGGATTTCCCTTATATTCATCATCCCTGAAATGTTCGTATACAGACTTCACACCACTGTCGTATCCAATATATCTTGTATTTTCTAAAGCCACATCCTTCTGTAAAAAGTAATTAATATATTTATGGGCTAATTCAGTATTTTTGCAATTTTTAGTAATAACCATTGCATCAATCCACACATTTGAACCCTGATCCGGTACAAAAAATCCCATATTTTCATTTTCGGAAATTATATATGCACCATCTCCGGAATACACAACCGCCATATCTTTATTGCCGGAAATCATGTTATCCATAACATCATCTCCAACATATACCGGTTTCATGGTTTTCTGCTGGTCAATTAACCAATTGTATGCCTCGTCTAACTGGGATTTTTTATCTGTATTCATGGAGTATCCCAGTGCCTTAAGAGCCACCATTAAGGAGTCCCTTTCTGAGTCATACATATAAATTTTGCCGCTATACTTTTTGTTCTTTAAAATATCCCATCCCTCAGCTAAATCCCCCTCGTCTACCTTAGTTTTGTCATAGACAATACCTACTGTTCCCCAGTAATATGGCACGCCGTACTGACTACCTTTATCAAAGCTGTTTTCAAGAAGGGAAGGAATAATCTTATCCTTGTTGGTTATAAGATTCCAATCTATCTTCTGAAGATAATCCTCGCTAATTAACCTTTCAACCATGTAATCAGAAGGGATAATAACATCATATTCCGCACCACTTTGAATTTTGGTATACATGGTTTCGTTAGAATCAAAGGTTTCGTAAACAACATCACAGTTGTTCTCTTTCTCAAATCTGTCTATTAACTGTGGGTCAACGTATTCTCCACTGTTAAAAACCCTAAGTACCGGTCTGCTGCTTATATTGTTAAATCTTACTACACAAAATACTGCAACGCCTACTACTGCAACGGCACTAACCACTGCCACAACACGTTTCCACACTCCTGTTGCAGCACTTGCCTTCTCAACATTTTGCCCTCTTTTCTTCTTATAAATGGCAGGTATTACATTTATAACCACCAGTACCACAACAATAAGTAAAATAAGAAGAGTTGACAATGCGTTTATAGTCGGGTTGGTTCTCTTTGACATGTTGTACACAACTATGGAAATGTTTGACACCCCATTTCCCGTTACAAAGTATGAAACCACAAAATCATCCATTGACATTGTAAAGGCAAGGAGCATTCCCGCATAAATTCCCGGTTTTAACATTGGAATAATTACCTTTGTTAATGCCTGAAATGGTGTTGCCCCTAAGTCCATTGCCACGTCTGCCAGATTATGATCCATGCTTCTTACTTTTGGATACACACTGATAATAACGTAAGGGGTACAAAATGCTATATGTGCCAAAAGCATGGTAATATAGCCTCTTTCCATTCTAACTGACGTAAATAAAATCATCAGTCCTATAGCCGTAACTATATCCGGATTCATTATGGGCATATTATTTACGTTAAGAAGCCATTCCTTAAGCACTTTTCTGCTTTTTGACAAACCGATGGCTGTTATTGTTCCAAGAATGGTGGATACCACCGTGGCAATTAACGCAATACTTATGGAAACGTATACTGCTGATATTATGTTGTTATCTGTTAAAAGCTTCCTGTACCATCTAAGGGAAAATCCTGCAAAGTTGGTAAGGGATTTTGATGAGTTAAATGAGAAAAACATTGTCACCAAAATCGGCAGATAAAAAAACACAAACATTAATGTAATGTATAATTTTGAGCCTATGGAGATTCTCTTTTTCATTTGTCACCTCCATTTTCTTCCGGATCAATCTTTTTCATTAATCCCATCATTGCCAATATTATTATTGCAAGAATAACTGATATTGCACTTCCGAAATTCCAGTCTCCCACGGAAATAAACTGGTTTTCAATAAGGTTACCAATTAATACAAACTGATGTCCTCCTAACAATACCGGAATTACGAATGATGATATGGATAACAAAAATACCATGGTAACACCACTTATAACTCCGGGAAGGGACAACTTAAGTATAACCTTCGTAAAGGTCTGAAATTTATTTGCTCCCAAATCTCCTGCTGCTTCTACCAATGAATGGTCCATTTTGGCTAATGACGTATGAATAGGTATAACCATAAAGGGAAGCAGGTCACATACCAATCCCATAATAACCGAGAAATTGGTGTACATCATAGTTACCGGATTAAGTCCTATGGCTTTTAATAACGTATTCACTATTCCGTTGTCTGAAAGAAGGCTAATCCACGCATATGTCCTAAGCAGGGTGTTAATCCACATAGGAATTGTAACTAAAAGTATTAAAATATTTTGTATTTCATCATTAAATTTCGATATTATATATGCCATTGGATACGCCAAAGCAAGGCATATCACTGTGGTTATCAGTCCCATTTCCAATGATTTTACAAATACATTAAGGTAAACCGGGTCTGATATTTTTTTGAAATTATCTAATGTAAAATGTATCGTAATAAGGGAATTATCCCCTGTGGTTACGGAATATAGCACAACTAATACAAGGGGAAGTGCTATAAGCAAAAACGACCATAACACATAGGGCTTTACCAGTCCTTTGAAATGCTGCATAGCTACCTCCTAATTTTCCATTTTGTGCATAACCTGAATATCATAAGGGTCTATGGTAAGACCTATTTCAATTCCCAACTCGATATTTTCCGTAGTATGCACCTTATAATTTCTGTATTTGCACTGCACCAGATACTCATAATGAACACCTTTAAAAATTTTTGACACAACTTTTCCTACAACTTTGCCCTCTTCCGGTGCCACTATATCCATATCTTCCGGTCTTAAAACTACCTCAATTTCCTCGTTATCCTTAAATCCCTTGTCAACACATTCCCACATTACATCATCAAACTTAACAAGGCAGTCCTTTATCATATTTCCTTCAATAATATTGGATTCTCCAATAAATTCCGCCACAAATCTGTTTTGTGGTTCGTTGTAAATATCAATGGGGGTGCCTATCTGCTGAATAACTCCGTCGTTCATTACAACTATTGTATCAGACATGGTAAGAGCTTCCTCCTGGTCGTGGGTTACAAATATAAAGGTTATGCCTACTTCCTTTTGAATTTTTTTAAGCTCCGTCTGCATATCCTTTCTAAGCTTCGCATCAAGGGCACCTAGTGGCTCATCAAGAAGTAAAATCTTTGGTTCATTAACCAAAGCCCTTGCAATGGCAACTCTTTGCTGCTGCCCTCCTGAAAGGCTTGTTACATCCCTTTTCTCATATCCTTTAAGACCTACTAATTCAAGCATTCTCTTCACTTTTTTATCTATTATATTTTTGTCTGTCTTTTTTAAATTAAGACCGAAAGCTATATTGTCGTACACATTTAAAAATGGAAAAAGGGCATATTTCTGGAATACAGTGTTGATTTCTCTTTTATATGGTGGAACCTTTGAGATATCCTTACCACTTACTAACACCTGTCCGTTACTTGGCTCTTCAAAACCGCCTATTATTCTGAGAATTGTGGTTTTTCCGCAACCACTTGGCCCTAAAAGTGTAAGAAATTCATTTTCATAGATATTTAAGTCAATTCCTCTTAAAACCTGTTGTTCCCCAAAGTTTTTTGAAATATTCTTAAGTTCAATAATTGTATTTCCCATTTCTGCCTCCTTTTTTAATAGTATTGTCGTCTTTTCATTAGCCGGCTGATTATTCAAAGATTTCATCTAAAAACCTTTATCTAAAAACTTGGTGGACTGCTTATCCACAACACTTTTGCCCCGTTTTTTGATTTAAGATAATGCTTATATTTTGCATCGTAATAAAATGATTCGCCTTTTTTTGCCTTAAATGAACGGTTTCCCAAAACTACCTGCACCGTTCCTGACAACACATACCCAAACTCTTCTCCCTCATGGGGATTATCCGGGTATGTAGCTCCACCTGCTTCTAATGTAAGAAGTATAGGCTCCATTATGTTTTTCTGGGCATTTGGTATTATCCACTGAATATTATTTTTTAACTCTTCATCTGTTTTTTCAAAATAATCTTCCTTTGAGAAAACTATCTGCTTGTCCTCATCGTCACTAAAAAAATGCTTTAAATCCGTGCCTAAACACTGCAACACATCTATTAATGTGGCAATAGATGGGGATGTGAGATTATTCTCCATTTGTGAAATAAATCCCTTTGACAATTCTGACCTGTCTGCCAATTCTTCCTGTGTCAGCCCGTTGGCAATTCTTAATTCTTTTATTTTGCTTCCTATATCCATTATATAACTTAATTACCTTCCTTAGTTTTCATAAACTAAACAAAAAGTTTAGTATTTCTAACCCTAGAATACTATATAAAAATATGGTGGGAATGTCAATATAATTGTGGTGGGATGTGAAATTATTTTTGGGATGTGAAATTATTGTGTGGTCGGTTGGATTTGTCTTTTCAAGTTTTTCAATGGTACCCTGTGGAGAGTTGCGTGGAATTTTAGTGCTTCCAACTGCTTTTGGACAGTTGGTTTTTCATTTTCAAACTTTCCAACCGTCCCCCACAGAAAAATAAGTTATTTTGCCATCAAAAAAGCAGTTGAATTGTCCATTTTCAAACATTCAACTGCTTTTTGACATATAACGCTTCCGCTCCGATTCAACCACCATAGTCTAATCACTACAGCACACCCGGCATCTACTAGCCTCTGTTCTGTGCATCTACCAGATTCTTGCTGTGATAAATTTCCCTAAGCTTAGGCTTTTCAATCTTTCCTGTAGCATTTCTAGGTACTTTGGCGAAAATAATCTTTCTAGGTCTCTTATATCTTGGAAGTTCCTTGCAGAACTCATTTATTTCTTCTTCGCTACATTCCGTATCAGGATTCAACTCAATAATGGCTGCTGAAATTTCCCCTAATCGCTCATCTGCCAGTCCAATTACGGCAACATCCTTAATTTTAGGGTGCTTGCTTAAGAAGTTCTCTATCTGTACCGGATATATATTTTCACCACCACTGATAATAACGTCCTTCTTTCTGTCAACAAGATAAATAAAGCCATCCTTATCCATTTCTGCCATGTCTCCGGTATAAAGCCATCCGTCCTTAAGACATTCAGCTGTAGCTTTTTCATCGTTGTAGTAACAAGTCATAACCCCGGGGCCCTTAACAATAAGTTCCCCTACGTCTCCCTGATTAACTTCATTACCTTCAGTGTCAACAATTTTAGCCTGCCAGCCATATCCCGGCACACCAATTGCTCCTACCTTATCAATATTATCAACACCTAAATGTACACAACCCGGCCCAATTGATTCGCTTAAGCCATAGTTGGTGTCGTACTGATGATGTGGAAAATATTCCTTCCATCTCTTAATGAGACTTTGAGGCACAGGCTGAGCACCAATATGCATAAGTCTCCACTGCTTCAAATCATAATCTTCGATTTTAAGCTCACCTCTGTCCAATGCCAGCAAAATATCCTGAGCCCAAGGCACTAAAAGCCATACAATAGTACAATGCTCTTTAGATACTGTTTCAAAAATAGTTTTAGGTGTAACACCCTTTAACAAAACTGCTTTTCCACCGGTAAGAAGACTACCGAACCAATGCATTTTTGCCCCTGTATGATAAAGAGGCGGAATACACAAAAATACGTCATCCTTTGTTTGTCCGTGATGATTCTGTTCAACCTTTGCCGCATGCATAAGGCTTTCGTGATTATGTAAAATAGCTTTCGGAAATCCTGTTGTTCCTGATGAAAAATAAATTGCCGCATCATCCTCATCGGTAATTTTAATATCCGGTGACAATGAAGAACAGTTTGAAACAAGATTATCATAATTTTCTGCAAAAGAAGGGCAATCCCCACCTACATAAAACAAAATTCTCTTTTCATCTATTTCATCTACAATTTCTTCTATACGCCCAATAAATTCAGGCCCGAAGAAAAGAACATCTGTCTCTGAAAGCTCCAGACAATATTTAATTTCATGTTCGTCAAAACGGAAATTCATTGGCACTGCCAATGCTCCCGTTTTTAATATTCCAAAGTAAATAGGCAGCCACTCTAAGCAGTTCATCATAAGAATTGCTACTTTATCACCTTTTCTTATGCCTCTGCTAAGTAACAGATTAGCTACCCTGTTAGCCTTTTCGTTAAATACATGCCATGTTATTTCACGTCTGTACTGCTGACTTAAATCCGGCTGGATTAACTCGTACTCACGCCATGTAACACGCCTTTTCTCCTTTATATCAGGATTAATTTCCACGAGAGCCACATCATTTGCATATTGTATGGCATTTCTCTCTAATAATTCTGTGATAGGCATTTATTTATCCTTCTCTCTTTCTTTATTTCCCTTTAGTTGTAATGGTGCACAGCCATTTAAATAACATTAGAATCCAAACAGTCTTTTGGCATTTTCTCCAAGAATCAGTTTCTTTTCATCATCATTAAGTCCTGTATTGTCAAAGTCTTCCAAAGCCTGTTTCTGGTCGTACCATGGGCTGTCGGTTCCAAACAGTATTTTGTCAGTACCGTGTTTTCTCACCATTCTCACAAACTGCTCATTGCCAAGTCTTACAGGGAACCTTCTGTTTAAGACTACTGCTGTATCCATATAAAATGGAAGACCTACCAGTTTTTCTTCCACTTCATCCCATAATCTCCATCCACCCATATGTGCCAGAATAAGTTTTTCCGGCTGAATATGTTTCCACAAATTAAGAACCATATCCGGTGTGCAGTGAATAGTATCCGGAAGACCTACATCCTCTCCTGCGTGTACTATTATTCCCAGACCCTTATTTGCTGCATAATCAATGAGCCTTATATATCTCTCATCATCAAAAAATACATGTTGATAATCCGGATGAAGCTTAATTGCCTTAAGCTCCATAGACGCAATATCATCTATGATTTCCTTGTAATTCTCACAGTCGGGATGAATGGCACCAAAGTTAAACACCTTTGTTTCATCCATTTTTTCATTGGCTTTAACTGACAATTCGTTGATTTTTTCAGGTTGTGTAACATTAGTTGCCACAGGGCAAACCACTGACAAATCAATTCCTGCACTTTTAGTGCTGTCAGATAATCCCTGAAACGTAGGGATTCTGGCACATTTAACCTCAAAGCCCTGACCTCTTACGATATCCTCTTCCATATGCTCTATGGCTCTGGCTGCTATCTTGTACGGAAATGTATGGGTATGAATATCAATGATCATTTCAAATTCCTTCTTATTTAAAATTCGTAGCCTCTCTCAAAAGCTGCCACGTTAATATCTATAGTCTTTGGTGGAACAGTTTTCTTAATTACATCAATCCACTGTTCTTTCGGGAAGTCCATTCTCTTTGCAGCAACTCCTAAAATAATAACGTTGAAAACCCTTGGATTGCCCATGGCTAAAGCTTCAGCCTGAGCATCAACGGAAATAACCTTATGTTCCTTTGACAGATTTTCAATAATATTTTCAGGATATTTTGCCACTCCCGTAACTACAGGCATAGGGTCGATTCTCTGATCATTAACAATAATAACCCCATCCTTTTTTAAGTAGTGAGCATATCTTAAAGCCTCTAATCTTTCAAAAGCAATCAGTACATCTGCCTGACCTTCCTCCACTATAGGCTCTGCTACCTTTTCTCCATATCTTACATATGTTACAACGCTTCCTCCACGCTGTGCCATTCCGTGAACTTCTGATAATTTTACATCATATCCTGCGGCTACTGTAATTCCCCCTAAAATTCTGCTGGTAAGGAGAGTACCCTGACCACCAACGCCTACTATCATAATATTCCTTGTTTCTGCCATGATTATTCTCCTTTCTTTTTAAGTTCTATAGCTCCAAACTTACAATTGCTCATGCAAAGTCCACAGCCGTTACACATTGTTCCGTCAATTGCCACTGTTCCATCTTCCTTTTTAGTCATGGCAGGACAACCCGGAACTAAACACTGTCCGCATTTAACACATTTTTCAGGTATTGTATAACATTTTCCCTTAGGAACAAATGACTTAAGAAGTGCACATGGTGACTGGGAAATAATAACTGAAACCTCATCCCTTGCAACTTCTTCCTTAACTACCTTGGTTAATTTATCAACATCAAAAGCATCAACTACTTCAACATGTTTAACTCCCAATGCATGACATAAATCCACAAGATCAACTGCATATGCCGGCTCACCGTCTAGTGTTTTTCCTGTTGCCGGATGATCCTGATGTCCTGTCATTCCTGTTGTTGAATTATCCAAAATAATAACTGTACCTGTAGCCTTGTTATAAACCATGTTCATAAGTGAATTTACACCTGTGTGAAGGAATGTAGAATCACCAATTACGGCTACCCAGTTTTTAATGTAATCTTTTCCTTTTGCCTTCTCCATGCCGTGAAGAGTTGAAATACTTGAGCCCATACAAAGAGTTGTATCAACTACTGCCAACGGGTTTACAGCACCTAATGTGTAACATCCAATGTCACCTGCCGCATGAATTTTTAACTTCTTAAGAACGGAATATGTACTTCTGTGAGGGCATCCCGGACAAAGAATAGGTGGTCTTGCAGGAGCCTCATTTGAAGCTTTAACCTCAATTGTTTCACCTAAAATCTTCTCTCTTAACATATTGGCACTGTACTCGCCCTGAATTGTAAATAAATTCTTGCCGTCACATTCAATGCCCATTGCCTTAACCTGTTCTTCAATTACAGGTTCAAGCTCTTCCACAATTACAAGTCTGTCAACCTTTGACGCAAAATCCTTTATAAGCTTCTTTGGAAGAGGATGTACCAATCCCAGCTTCAATACTGAAGCCTCAGGTAAAACTTCCTTAACATACTGATAAGGTATTCCACTTGTAATAATTCCTATTTTTGTGTCATTATATTCTACTTTATTAATATCTAATGTATTAGCATCCTCAGCCATTCTGTTCATACGCTGTTCAACAAAAACGTGACGTTTAATGGCATTAGCAGGCATCATAACATTCTTTGCAATATTTCTCTCGTAAGGCTTATCATCAACCTCTACTCTATCCTCTAAATTAACAATACCCTGGGAATGGGCAATTCTTGTAGTTGTTCTTAAAATAATCGGTGTATCGTATTCCTCTGATAACTCATAAGCTCTCTTTGTAAATACCCTTGCTTCCTCACTGTCTGACGGTTCAATAACCGGAATCATGGAAGCACGTCCAATCATTCTTGTATCCTGTTCATTCTGTGAGCTGTAAATACCCGGGTCATCAGCTACAACAACCACCATACCACCATTTACTCCAATATACGCTCCTGAGTAAAGAGGGTCTGCTGCCACATTAAGACCTACCATTTTCATCATACACATGGATCTGCAGCCTGCCATGGATGCTCCTATGGCTACTTCCGCTGCCACCTTTTCATTAGGTGCCCATTCTGCATAAACCCCATCATACTTAACAATATTTTCACTTATCTCTGTACTAGGTGTTCCCGGATAAGCTGATGTTACCTTAACTCCGGCTTCATAAGCTCCACGGGCAATAGCTTCGTTACCTAGCATAATAGTCTGCTTGCTCAATATCTTCTCCTACCTCTCTTGAATAAATGTATCGCAATAACACTTTTTATTGCTTTAAAGTAATAAACTTAATTATAATTTATCCTGCATTATAAGTCAATGTATCAAGTTGACCATATCTGTAAAAAGGCTATTCCTTCTAATGCGGGAATCACGTATATTAAATTTCCCACAGCTTTTACTATCTTCACAGCTATCAACAACAAAAATATAAGTGATATAGCGACACACATTCCCGCTAATTTAATTTCAAATTTGCTTATTATTAAAAAATCAGAAAATCTCATATCCTATTATTTACTACTGCTTTAAATGCTCTTTAGCTGTTGTTTCTGTTTTTTCATTGTAACATTCAAAGATTTCGTCAAGTTCCTTATCACTTTGCTTCTTTGTAAACAGGCTGATTATAGGAACGATTATAAGTCCACCTACCATGGCTATAACACCTGAATTAATTGATGACTTAAATACATAACCAAGAACTGTCCCCCAGCCTGTAATATCTATTCCTGCCAAAGTTATTATAAGCTGGATAACTGCAATGGAGCACCCCCAGATGTAACAAACTACTGTAGCTGTTTTTGTAATGCCCTTCCAGTATAAACCATAAAGGAATGGTGCCAAAAATGCCCCTGCAAGAGCTCCCCATGAAACACCCATCATCTGTGCAATAAATGTAACTTCCGGATGTGCATCCTTAAATATGGCTATAACTGCTGAAACAAGGATAAAGAACACAATAAGTAATCTCATTAACGTAACCTGTTTCTTTTCTGTAATTTCCTTTTTGCATGCCGGCTTTATAACGTCTAAAGTAAATGTTGAACTTGATGTAAGTACCAGTGAAGAAAGGGTTGACATTGATGCAGACAATACAAGTACAATAACCACTGCAATTACAATAGAAGGTAATGTAGAGAGCATGGTAGGAATAATAGTGTCAAATAAAGGCTTTCCTGTAGCTTCATTAATGGTTATTTTATCACTGTACAATCTTCCAAATCCACCTAAGAAGTAGCAGCCTCCGGCTACAATAATGGCAAATACTGTAGAAATTACAGTTCCCTTATGTATATCTTTTTCACTTTTAATGGCATAAAATTTTCCTACCATTTGTGGAAGTCCCCATGTTCCAAGGGATGTAAGAACTACTACAAATAAAAGTGCCAATGGATCAGGTCCTAAAAATGATGAATAAGCTCCCTGCCATCCTGCATCTCCTGTGATAGCTGAAAGATTTTTTGTTGCATTAACCAAACCGCCATTATCTACAAGAACTGCACCTATAACAGCACAAATACCAAACAGCATGATAATGCCCTGAATAAAATCATTAATGGCTGTTGCCATATATCCGCCAAATATTACATATACACCGGTAAGCACTGCCATTACTGCAATAACTACCCAGTATGGAATATCAAAAACCAGACCAAACAAGCTGGACAATCCGTTATACAATGATGATGTATATGGAATTAAGAATATAAATACTATAATTGATGCAGCCACCTTAAGTGGTGTTGAGTTAAATCTCTTACCAAAGAAATCAGGCATGGTTTTTGCATCAATATGCTGTGTCATAACTCTTGTTCTTCTTCCTAATACGTTCCATGCAAGAAGTGAACCAATAAAGGCATTTCCAAGACCTGCCCATGTGGAAGCCAGTCCAAAATTCCATCCAAACTGTCCTGCATATCCAACGAAAATAACCGCTGAAAAGTATGAAGTACCAAAGGCAAATGCTGTAAGCCATGGGCCTACCGAACGTCCTCCAAGAACAAATCCATTTACGTCTGTCGTGTGTCTTCTGGTGTAAAATCCCACAAATATCATTATGGCAAAAAACACTACCAGCATAATGGAACATAATGTAACTGTTGTCATTTTAATTCCCTCCAAATTATTATGTGAATATATTTCCGTGGCTTTAAAGCGTTGAACTTTAAACCGTTACGCTTTAAAGTAGTAAAGTAATTATATAAAAAAAGGAACTGCTTGTCAACAACTGGTTTTGTCAACAGGCAGTTCCTAAACTACTTACTGTATTTCTTTTCAATATCTGTTATCATATCCACCCTTCTTGCATGTCTTCCGCCTTCAAATTCAGTTCCGAAAAACTCATCAAGAATCATCTTTGCCAGTTCAGTTCCAACTACACGGGCACCAAAAGCTATAATATTAGCATTATTATGCTGTTTTGTAAGCTTTGCTGAATAAGGCTCGCTGCAAACAGCTGCTCTTACTCCCGGAACCTTATTGGCACTCATGGATATTCCAATTCCCGTTCCACAAATAAGTACACCGTAATCAACTTCCTTAGAAACTACTGCTTCTCCTACTTCCTGACCCTTACTTGGATAATCGCATTTAATTATTTCACCGTTTTCATCGTAATTAGTTCCGTAATCAACACATTCATATCCTTTTTCTTCCATATATTTCAACAATTCATTTTTCAAGTCAATTGCTGCATGGTCGCATCCAAATCCAATTTTCATTTTATTTTCCTCTTTTTTAATAATATATTTGTATTTTCATTTTAACCAGTACGGTATTATATGTCAAATCCATAATGGAATGCTTGATTTTCTTTTCATAAGTTATATACTATTAATACAATACAATGTTAAATGAGGGAGTGCTGTTTAAATATGAAAATTAAAAAACTTCTTTGGGGGATTTTTTTTGTTTTTTTTCTAATCATATTGATTTTTTCCGGATACAAAATAATCTCTATTTTTTTTGACAACGGTGGCAATGTTGATAAATATATTGAAGAAACATCCACTATCACAAAGGAAAGTGAAAGTGATTCCATGGCTGATAATCACGGTATTAAATGGTCATCCCTTAAGAAAGCCAACGATGATATATACGCATGGATTTACATTCCAAACACTAATGTGGATTATCCCATTGTTCAGTCTTCAGTTTATGAGTCTGACACTCTTTACCTAGACCATAACATAGACAAGAAGCCTGACATAGCCGGTGCCATTTTTTCAGAGCGTGCCAACAGAAAGGATTTTTCTGACCCTGTGACGGTTATTTATGGTCATAACATGAAAAATGGTTCTATGTTTAAAACTCTCCACAGTTTTGAAGATGCTAAATTTTTCAAAAAAAATAAATTTATTTACATATATACGGAAAAACGTAAACTTACCTATAAGATATATTCGGCGTATGTATACGATGACAGACATATATTAAATTCATTTAATTTTGAAGATAAAAAGATATTAAAAAAATATTTAAAGTCTACCCAAAATCCACAATCCCTTACAAAAAATACCCGTAAGGTGGATTTAAGCACCGACAGTAAGGTACTGACTCTTAGCACCTGCACTAACGGTGCCGCAAACACACGATATTTAGTACAAGGAGTATTAATTAAAGATGAGCAGACAAAGTAACGATTTATATAGCAATATAGAATTAGTGCCTGATGATTATTCAGATGATAAGCAGGCTGATTCAGGTAATAGTGCCACTAATTTAGAAGATGAACAGGTTACCTCCAAAGGCGAACATCACAGCAGTCACCACTCAGGTTGCGGACATCACTCCAGTGGCTCCCACCATCCAGGGAGTGGGCATCATTCCGGTCACCATCATCATAGCCACTCCTCTAGTAGAAAAAGTGGCTCTAAGAAAAAGAAAAAATGGAGCAGGAAGAAAAAATTCTTCGTTATATTGCTCTTGGTGATTTTATTTTTAATTCTTGCACTTTTAACTACTTTTGGAGTAATGCATTATTTAGGCAAAAAATCCTTACTGGGAAATGAGGCAGTTGCCCTTACTCTTCCTGAGGATATTAACTATGACGATATTGAAGGCGACGGCAAAACCATAGAATACAAGGGACACACTTACGAGTTTAACAGTAACATTGCAAGTATTTTGTTTATGGGTGTTGACCATGATGAGTTTAAAGATGATGCCGTTCCATCTACAGCAGGACAAGCTGATGCCCTGTATCTTATGACCTATAATATTTCCACTGGAAAAATTAAGGTTTTAGCCCTTAACCGTGATATTATGACTGATATCAGCAGATATGACAGTGAAGGTAATTATTATGATACGGCGACTAAACAGTTATGTCTTGCCTATGCATATGGAGACGGAAAAGAATTAAGTGCCAAAAATCAGGCTATGGCAGTGGAACGTTTTATTTACAACATTCCAATTAATACATACTACGCCATTGATTTTTCATCCCTTAAAATATTAAATGATGATATCGGTGGTGTCACGTTAACACCTGAGTACACCTTTTCCTCCTTCACCAAAGGACAAAAAATTACTCTGAAAGGTGAAACTGCCGAACAGTTTGTAAGATACAGAAATACAAATCTGTTAGATGACAACCTACGACGTATGAGTTGCCAGAAGCTGTACCTTAACAGTTTTGTCAGTCAGCTTTTGCCATCATTAAAAAAAGATATTAACGTTCCGCTAAAATTGTACAAAGATTCATCAAAGTACACAGTAACAAATTTAGATGCCAATATTATGGTATATTTGGCATCGACCCTGGCAACTAACTATTCCGGGCTTAACATTACTTCCATTAAAGGCAAGTATGTAGAGAAGAAAGATGACCGGTTTGCTGAGTATAAAATAAATAAAACTGATTTATTCGAGAAAATATTAGATATTTATTATATAAAAACTCGTTAATATGTTGCTTTTTTGTTGATTTATTGTATAATTACTTAATAGTATCAAATTTTGTATATGGGAGGTCTACTTATGAAAAGAAAGTTTATTGCTTTGTTTATTACTTTAGTTTTAACATTTGCTTTTTCTGCTAACTGTTTTGCTCTTCCGAGTCCAACAGAGAAACCTATCAAGCCGACAACATCACAGACTGTTACAGTTAAACCGGCTGGCGATAAGGATGGCAATTGGTCAAAGGGTGATAAGAAAGGTCTTACTTTTGTAACAAACGTTAAGCTTGATAAGAATACAACTATTTATGTTGATGGTAAGGTACTTGATGCATCAGATTATGTTGTAAAGAATAATAAAATTATTTTATCAGCTGACTTTTTAGCAAGTCTTTCATGTGGTAAACACACACTTACAGTTAAAACAAGTATAGGTACAGCAAGCTGCGATTTCTATATTTCTGAAAACGGCGAAACTGTAGCACCTAACAATAAAAGTGTTTCACCAAAGACAGCTGACAATGGCAATTATGTTCTTATTCCTGTAGCATTGATTTCAGCTTTATTCCTTGGAATTATGCTTTTAGGAAGAAAAAGAATTACAGAATAATTGATTCATACTTAAATCAAAAACAGTGAAGTGTTCATGGCTTCACTGTTTTTTTGTTTTTGTAAATGCCCCGGTAAATAATTTTATATGATACTTCATTTTTTCAACAACTTAGTTTAATAACAGAATTCTGCCTTACACGTAAAAAAACCTTTCGTCATGATTATCATAACGAAAGGTTTTCTTATGCCGGCGACCGGAATCGAACCGGTACTGTGTTGCCACAACAGGATTTTAAGTCCTGCGCGTCTGCCAGTTCCGCCACGCCGGCGTTTATTAATGAAATAATCATTAATATAATGGGCAGAGGTGGATTCGAACCACCGAAGCAAGTTGCAGCAGATTTACAGTCTGTCCCCTTTGGCCACTCGGGAATCTGCCCATTCACAATATATATTTATATCACATTACTTAAAAAAGTGCAACAACATTTATTACATATTCCAAATTATTTCCATTATATTCACCAAATCTTTTTCTTTTTCATTTTAATCTTTGACACAAAGCTATATTGATACTATACTGTTTATAATCCAGAGGCAAATATAGGAGAACAATACTACAAAATGAATAAGAAAAAATTATTTTGGGGTGTAACCTTTATTGTAGCAGTTATTGTTTGTGTAATTTGCGGTTATAAAATCATTTCCTACTTTCTAAGTGACGGTGGAAATTCCGCAGAATACATTAATCCTGAAACAGAAACGAATACTGCCACTTTGGTTAATACCGTAGAAAATCACAATATAAACTGGGTTAAGTTGCAGGAAAAAAATTCCGACGTTTATTCATGGATATATATTCCTAACACTAACGTTGATTATCCTGTAGTACAGCCGGGTAAAAATTTATCTGATGACTTTTATCTTAACCATAATGTAAACAGGGAAAACGAATTTGCCGGTGCTATTTATACGGAAAAGCAAAATGCAAAGGATTATTCCGATCCTGTAACCGTATTATACGGGCATAATATGCTTAACGGTTCTATGTTTAAGTCACTTCATAAATTTGAAGATGCTAAGTTTTTTAAGAAAAACAAATATATCTATATTTATATGCCAAATCACCGTTTAACCTATAAAATTTATGCAGCTTATGTATACGATGACAGACATATTCTTAATGCCTTTAAGCTTAGCGACAAAAAAGTTCTAAAAAAATATTTTGAATATACCACAAATCCGAATTCACTTTCAAAAAATATCAGGAAAGTGTCTCTTGATATAAACAGTAAAATAATAACACTTAGCACTTGCACCAATGGTGCTGAAAATACGCGATATTTAGTACAGGGGGTTTTAATTAAGGATGAGCAAACCAATTAATTCTTTAACTGAGGACAAAGATTTAGAAAATTTAAGCAATGCCGGGGATAATACAGATAACACTGTTTCCCACAATTTAGACAAAGAAGAAAGTAGTACTGAAAAAGAGGTTAGTGATGCTCACTCCTCACACCATCATCACCAACATTATCATCACAATACCGATGTAATTCATGATAATGGCGATGGTGAAACTTTTGAGGTTGATTGGGATACAATTGAAAGAAATTACAAGCACAGACATCACCATCGTTCTCATTCATCCGGGGAATCAGATGATAAAGCTTCTGATATATCTCATTCAAGTGATAATCACAAATTTAATAAGGGGCATCTTTCAAGAGGAAACAGCAAAACAAATAATAAGAAAAAACGCATGAGCAAAAAGAAGAAGATTTTTCTTGGCATATTAATCTTTTTACTGTGTGTTATTCTGGGAATTGTAGTAACATTTTTCGTAATGAGATATTTAGGTCAGAAAAAACTTCTTAACTATGACAATGTTAATATGAATTTCCCTAAGGATATTGATTATGAAAATAATGGACGTATTGTTTATTACAATGGTCATACATATGAATTTAATGATAATATTGCAAGTATACTGTTTATGGGTATCGACAAACGTAAATTAGTAGACGATGCAGTAGCAGCAACAGCCGGTCAGGCGGATGCACTTTATTTATTAACATATGATACCTCTAACGGACATATTAAAGTTCTGTGTTTAAACAGAGATACCATGTCAGAGGTTATCAGATACAATGCTGCCGGCAAATATTACGATACAGAAACAAAACAAATTTGTCTTGCTTATGCTTATGGTGACGGTAAAACCACCAGTGCGGAAAATCAGGTTACTGCCGTGGAAAGATTAATATACAACATTCCAATTAATGCTTACTATGCTATCGACCTTTCTGCTATTAAAGTAATAAATGACGATATTTGTGGGGTTACAGTAACACCTGAGTATACTTTTGGAAGCTTTACAAAGGGACAATCCATTACCTTAAAAGGTGATTTAACAGAGGAGTTTGTACGACACAGGGATACAACCCTGCTTGATGACAACCTAAGACGTATGTCATGTCAGAGGCTATATCTTAATTCCTTTACTTCTCAGATTGTGCCTGCGATAAAGGATGACTTTACTTTGCCACTTAAGCTTTATCAGGATAGTTCTGAATACACGGTTACCAACATAAATCCTAATATTATGACTTATTTGGCATCATCCCTTGCCACTAACTATTCAGGACTTAACATGATAACCACCAAAGGTGAATATAAAATGGTAACAGGGGATGCTTCTGCTGAGTTTAAGTTAGACAAAAACGACTTTTTTGAAAAGATACTTGATATATATTATAATAAAATCAAATAATAGATTTAGTTTTGTTATAAAAAATATTTGATTTTTAATTTCATTAATGTATAATGGTATAAGATATTAGAAAGATTTTAGTTATGGAGGTTAAACTTATGAAAAAGAATTTACTTGCTTTATTAGCTACATTGATATTGACTTTTGCATTTTCAGTAAACTGTTTCGCAGCTGTAAGCCCATCAGCAACTGTTATCCCAACTGATGAGGAAGTTACAACAGGTAACGGTGGTGGTGGAAACACTTCACAGACATCACCAAAAACAGGTGCTAACATTGCTTTAGTTTTTGTTGCTGTTGTTTCAGCAGCTGGCGTTGCATTAGTATCAAAGAAGAAATTTTCAGAGGCTGAATAATTTAATTTTAATATAAAAAATAGTTCCAACATTTTGTTGGAACTATTTTTTATATTATATACTTCTGTACACAACTGCACTTTGACCGGGAACACATATATGAATATGTCCGTCTTCCTGAGCTGTTTTTATCCTTCCACAGTTATAGAACTCTCTTGACGTCTCTATAAGTCTCTCCCATACTGTATCATCTTCCTTTCCAAGAATTAGAACCGGAATATTTATCTCCATATCACTATTAGAAGTATTTATGGCAGTGACCACAGCATCCTTATCATCAAAACGTCCATAACATACTAGATCTTGGTTACTTGCAAGTGGTTTGTAGGAACCTGTTTTTAGCACTTTATTATGTCTGTGAAGGGCAATTGCTTCTCTGTAAAATTCCATTATTTCCAGATTTTCTTTCCCCCATGGGTAGGTTCTTCTGTTATCCGGATCAGTCCATCCACAGACTCCCGCCTCGTCACCGTAATACAAGGTTGGTGCTCCCGGAAGAGTCATCTGCATTATTACACCCTGCTTAAAAATGGCTTCGTTGATATTCTCCTGTGCCGCTTTTGTTCCGGATGTTGCCACACGACCTACCATTTTGTTAGTTCTTGTTAAAAACCTTGAATGGTCATGATTAGACAATTCGTTCATGGCAACTAACGACGATTCCGTCTGAAGTCTTGATAAAAAATACTTTATGGCATGATTAAAAGCCTCAGCATTTCCCAGCATCGAAGGATTTGAATTATCAGAATGCTTATCCACACCTGTAAGAAACCATGATACAGGATCCATAAATCCGTCATAGTTCATTACCGTATCCCACTGGTCTCCCCTCAGCCATGCATTTGCATCACCATAATGCTCCGCCAAAATAATTGCATTAGGATTTGCCTCTTTTACGGCTTTTCTAAACTTTCTCCAAAACTGATGGTTAAACTCCTCGCTATGTCCTAAATCTGCTGCCACATCCAATCTCCAGCCGTCTACATTATAAGGAGGTGATACCCATTTTCTACCTATGTTAAGAATATATTCACATAGTTTTTCGCTTTCCTCATAGTTAAGCTTTGGCAATGTGTCAAATCCCCACCAGCCCTCATAACTTCCGTTATCCGGCCAGCTTTCATTTCCAAATTTGAAAAAGGAACTGTAAGGGCTATCCTTAGATTCATAGGCTCCCGGGTGGTAATTTTTATTTCCCCGATATATTCCCTCTCTGTCCATCCATTTATTAAATGAACCGCAGTGGTTGAAAACACCGTCTATAATTACTTTTATTCCCTTTTCATGGGCTTTTTTTACCAGTTTAATAAATAATTTATTACTTTCCGCAAGATTTTCTAAATCAGTTGTTCTGATTTTGTACTTATCTGCAGAAAAATTATTTGATGCATAATGGGCTACTGTACCCCCACCGTCATTTACTATTTTTCCAAAATGAGGGTCAACAAAGTCATAATCCTGAATATCATACTTGTGATTAGAAGGCGAAACAAAAATAGGATTAAAATATATTACCTCAATTCCTAATTTGCTTAAATAATCAAGTTTGTCTATTACCCCTTGAAAATCTCCTCCATAAAACTGCCGTGTCCCATCTACTGCCGAAGGCTCGCTCCAGTTATCCACATGGGACACACCCCGTCCAATATATATATACTCATCATTTACCACATCGTTGGACTTATCCCCATTGCAAAAACGGTCAACCATAATCTGGTACATTACTGCACCCTTTGCCCAATCCGGTGTGGTAAATCCGGGAGTAAACTCAAACTCCCACTCATTTGAACAATACTCACTTGCACCTGATGCATCATAAAATAAAATCTTACGACTATCCGCTACCTTAAAATGGTATCTCACCAGTTTTTCCGGCAACGCAAGACTTACGCTGAAATAGTCGAAACTTCCTTCATGTTTTTCACAACACATCCTCATTTCTGTATTTCTAATACATAAAAAAGCCTCATTTACTTCCCCTGCTGCCGTTCTAAGAACAAATGTATATATGCCTTTTTCTTCGTCATATCTTAAAAACCTTTGTGTTCCATCGTGAAATAAAGCTTCTTTCCGTCTGTTCATCTTATAAAACCTTCTTTTCTAGAATAATGCCTCAAATTCTTCCTGACCGATTTTTTCCTTCTCCATTAAGAGATTTGCAGAAGCATGAAGCTGTTCCATATAATCTTTTATTATTGCTTTAGCCTTTTCGTAGCAATCTTCTACAATGTCACGGACTTCCTGATCAATAGCTGATGCAGTATTTTCCCCATATCCCTTTGA
>NZ_HF991853.1:0-25640 GCF_000432355.1 Eubacterium sp. CAG:161 | reverse complement strand
ATCTGAATCGTCATCGTAATTAATAAGTCCAAGCTTCTCTGAAAATCCGTATTTAGTAACCATGGCTTTTGCCGTAGCCGTAGCCTGCTTAATATCCTGAGATGCACCTGTTGTAACATCATCTAAAATAAGTTCTTCAGCAATACGTCCGCCTAAACTTACCATAATATCCTGAATCATTTTTCCTCTTGTTAAGAACATTTCGTCTTTTCCCGGAAGAGGCATAGTGTAACCTGCTGCCCCTGCACCTGTAGGAATAATGGAAACTGTATGAACAGGTCCCACATCCGGAAGTACATGGAAAAGAATTGCATGACCTGATTCATGGTATGCAGTAATTCTCTTTTCTTTTTCAGATATAATTTTGCTTCTCTTTTCCTTACCAATTCCAACTTTAATCATTGCCTTGTTAATTTCTTCCTGGGTAAGAAATGCCTTTCCTTCCTTGGCAGCAAGAATTGAAGCTTCATTTAAAAGATTTTCCAGATCAGCTCCCGTAAATCCTGATGTGATCTGTGCTATCTGCTGTAAATCAACATCGTCACCAATAGGCTTATTCTTGGCATGAACTTCCAAAATCTCTTTTCTTCCTTTAACGTCAGGTCTTCCAACCATAACTTTTCTGTCAAAACGTCCCGGTCTTAAAATAGCCGGATCTAATATGTCCACACGGTTTGTTGCAGCCATAACGATAATTCCCTCGTTAACACCAAAACCATCCATTTCAACTAACATCTGGTTAAGTGTCTGTTCACGTTCATCGTGTCCACCACCCATACCTGTTCCACGTCGTCTTGCAACGGCATCAATTTCGTCAATAAATATAATACATGGTGCATTTTTCTTTGCTTCCGCAAATAA
The DNA here is from genome assembly GCF_000432355.1 of Eubacterium sp. CAG:161. Taxonomy (NCBI): domain Bacteria; kingdom Bacillati; phylum Bacillota; class Clostridia; order Eubacteriales; family Eubacteriaceae; genus Eubacterium; species Eubacterium sp. CAG:161. Next base: position 24,779 of record NZ_HF991853.1, on the reverse strand, counting down.
ATCTCTTACTCGTGATGCACCTACACCTACAAACATTTCCACAAAATCAGAACCTGAAATAGTGAAAAACGGAACCTTTGCTTCTCCTGCAGTTGCTTTAGCCAAAAGAGTTTTACCTGTTCCCGGAGGCCCCTCTAAAAGTACACCCTTAGGGATTCTTGCCCCAAGATCAATGTATTTTTTAGGATTCTTAAGGAAGTCAACTATTTCTTCCAATTCCTCTTTTTCTTCTTCTAAACCGGCAACCTTTGAGAAATCCATGTTTTTGATATCAATAACCATCTTTGCACGGCTTTTTCCAAAGTTAGCCATTTTACCACCGCCACCATTAGCGTTGGCGTTCATCATCATAAAAACAATTAATACCACAACTCCTAAAAGAATCATTGGCAAAACAGTTGTAAGAAAAATGCTGTCCCTGCTTACATCCTCTAAATAAGGTCGGATGTCTGTTCCAACATTATTGTTGATTTCCTCAATATCATCAGATACTTTATTTACATCTGAAACATAAACACTTTTTGTTTCGTCATTTTTTAATTTAACAATAATCTTTCCTGTAGGAATTTCCTTATTCTGTTTTATGGTGATTTCACTGACATTTTTATTTTTCATGTCATTTAAGAAATCTTTGTATTTATAGTCGCTGGTTATAAGACCTCCACAGATATTATAAAGTACGTATCCAATAACTAATATCAGAACCACAATATATATCTTTGAAAGACTACCCCTTTTTAATGTGTTCAAATCTGCCTCCTTAAATGTATTATAATTCTACTATTCCAATATATGGTAAATCCCTGTAGCTCTGATCGTAATCAAGACCATAGCCTACTACGAATTTGTCTTCAATTTCAAATCCTACGTAATCAACGTTTACGTCATCTACTTCTCTTCTATCCGGCTTATCTAACAATGTAGTAACCTTAAGACTTGCAGGCTTTCTCTCTTTTAACATAGGAATAAGTCTGCTTAATGTATTTCCTGAGTCAATTATGTCTTCCACAACAATAACATCAAGACCTTCAATGCTTTCATCTAAATCCTTTTTAATTGTAATGGTTCCTGAGCTTTCAGTTCCTGAGCCGTAGCTTGAAACACTCATAAAATCCAGTGTTACCGGAACTGTTATTCTCTTTGCCAGTTCACATGTATAAAAAACACTTCCCTTTAAAATGCAAATTAATCTTATTTCCTTTTTGGCATAATCCTTACTTATCTGAGCTGCCAGTTCCCTGATTCTTTTGTCTAACTTTTCCTCACTAATGTACTCTGCTATTTTGTGTCTCATAGTATTACTCCTTATTTTTATAATTTATTCTTATAATGTTCTTTGTTTCCGGTGTAACCTTATAATATGCACTGATTCTATATCCCGGAATCCACACAATATGGTTTCCGTCAGCTAACAGCGGCATGGTATCTCTATCCTCTTTTTTTATTTTTTCATTAATAAAATATTCCTTGAGTTTTTTCTTCCTGCCGTTATCATCAATTACAATGTAATCACCCTTAGCTCTTGTTCTCAGAATTAACTTATCTATTTTATCATAATCAAGCCATTTCGTATATACTAATTCCTTTATATTTTCCCTGTTAAATCCATTATTTTCACTAACAATTTCTACTGTGTCGTCTTTAAAAATCCTGCCCTTATCAATTAGGACTTTTTCCTTGAAATCCTGCTGTTTATTTTCAGCTTTTTTTATTATAACTCCGTCATATTCCTTTACTGCAATAAGATTATAAGGAAGATTTATTTTTTTTGAAACCTGACCTTTAAATAATGTGGCAACGTCCCTTACATGAACATCCATTATGTCCTTAAGGCAGCCTGCCTGATTTTCAATAACCCGCCTTATAACCTGATTTTTAACAGCGGGATGGAGAAATTCTCCCTCATTTAAAATTAAATTACCCTTTACATATTTTTTATATTCTGCATCAACCTGCTGCTCCATATAATCATTAATTTCACTTAATTTTTCAGCCGCATTTACAATATTATATTCAGCTTTTTTATTTATATTTTCTTTTATATAGGGCAAAAGCTCCAATCGGATTTTATTTCTTGTATATTCTGTAGATTTATTTGTTATATCCATACAATAACTAATGTTTAAACTGTCTAAATATGCTTCAATTTCTGCCCTTGTTACACAAAGAAGTGGTCTTACAATTTTGTCCCTTTGTACCGGAATGCCTGTCATTCCCTTAATTCCCGTGCCTCTGAACATATTAAACAGTATTGTTTCACTATTGTCATTTAAATTGTGTGCCACTGCGATTTTATCAGCCTTTAGTTCATTTGCCAGCTCATAAAAAATTCTGTATCTTTCCCTTCTGCCGGCTTCCTCCTCCGACATACCGGTTTTCTTTACTATTTCAGGCACATTAATATGGTATGGAAAAAAAGAGAGATTTTCCTTTTCACAAAATTCTTTCACAAAGTTTTCGTCTTCCAGGGCATCCCCTCCCCTTATTCCGTGATTAACATGTACCACATAAAGTTTAAGATTTAATCTATGTTTTAGTTTACATAAAACTGTAAGCATACAAATGGAGTCAGCGCCTCCTGAAACTCCCAGTATGACGCTGTCTCCACTGTCAAATATTCTATTTTCTTTTATAAATTTAAAAACCTTTTCAACCATATTTCTAATATACTTTATGGTGGTTTTTCTGTCAAATATATATAGTTCATTTAGTTTCCTACATAATGTAACGCCCCCTCCCTTCGGTCAGCGGCAATTCGTCGGAAACATTCCTATAAATGAACTTCGTTCATTTAGTTTCCTACATAATGTAACGCCCCCTCCCTTCGGTCAGCGGCAATTCGTCGGAAACATTCCTATAAATGAACTTCGTTCATTTAGTTTCCTCCTCCTCCAATTTTTTCCCATATCCCGGTACAAAGCACCGTCATGTCATCCTTCGGGATTCCATCTGTCATTGCCAGTGTCCTGCTTAAAATATGTAATGCCATTTCTCTTGGACTTGAAGTATTTATTTCCATAATCAAACGTCCCATTGCCTCCTCCTTATCTTCACATTTCAGGGCATCCACAATGCCATCCGAAATCATTATTACAAAATCTCCATCATATAATTTTTTTGTTATTGCCTCTACATCCACCTCCTGAAACACTCCCATGGGAAGGGATGTGGATTTGATACATTCCACCCAGCTTCCTCTTTTAATATATGTGCACGCCGCACCCAGTTTTAGAAACTGACAAATACCGGAATACTGGTCTATTAATGCCATATCCACCGCAGTAGGCTCCTGCCACTGATTTCCTGCAAGAAGTATTGAATTAATCAGTTTAAGTGACGTACTTTCAGAAAAACCGCTTTCAGACAAATGTTCAAGCATATCAATTATCATCTCACTGTATTGTTTGGCTTTCTTTCCTGAGCCCATCCCATCACATATACTCATAAATGTCTGTCCCGTATTCATTTCCATCACTGTAAAGTTATCCCCGGAACATTCTTCATCTTCCCTTGTTCTTCTTGCTGTTCCGCTAATTGTCATAAAATTAACTTCCTCAAAGAAACAATACTGACTAAAATCCTCTCTTAAATCCATTATGTTCTCCTTAGATGCCCGCATTTTCTTTCCTAAGGCTTCAGACACAACATTTTCCATTAATTCTACTTTTATGTCTCCTTTAGCCCTTTTCTTTGCCATCATGCGAACTTCCAGCCGTCCTTTTCCATTTTCATTAATGGATATTTTTCTGGTAAGTATTTTTCTTTCTCTTAGCTTATGCTTTAAATAGTCATTCATTCCAAACAAAACCTTTGTTTCATCATACATGGGTTTGGTATAATACTCCAAAAGTTTTGCCATTTCATTTAGCTGTATCGCCATTGCCTCCCTGGTTTCCAACATTTTGTTGTACCAAAGATAATTCAATCTGGCCCTTTCCAAATACTGTATCTGCCCATTTTCACACCCTCTGCATATATTTCCTTCAATTTCTCTCTCAATTACCCCCTCCATAGGAATTTCCTGATTCCGCTCAAAGGCTGACATTTTCTTTATTTCCGTTGCCAGACTTTTAAAAGCCTCAGATGTTCTTATCATTCCCTCATTCTTTTCATTTTCCAGATTCTTGTAATCTCCGGGATAATTTTTGTCTCTTGGGTAATAATACATAACCTTTTTTACAAAGTATGTAAATATTATGGTGGTTGACCATGTAAGCATTACTATAGGAACTAATCCATATAACTCCCGCTTAACCATTCCATTCATAGCCCAGTCCATTGCTTCCACAGCCGTTGCTACTATAGATACTATTACCGCTGCAATATATGGATTGTATTCGGCCACTCCTTTTTTATATCCGCTTACACACAAGCCTGTTGTTGCCATCATTGTTCCATATTTTATTGCTGCTAATAATCCCCCCCACTTAAATATAGTAACTACCATTATGGGCCATGCCACAAAAGGTAAAAATTTTACTATGCATAGCGCACTGTAGTAGCTTTCTGCTATAGGAAAAAATCCAAGCATTGGGACTATGCAGGTTCCCACTCCTATCATTAGTAGAAAAAATAATTTGAGTATTTTTCGGCTCATTACTCCCTCCTTGCTTATTTTTTACACAAGAAAGTATACCCCCTGTCAAAGTTTTTTTTTGTCAAAATAAAGGCTGATAATCCTTATAATTTTCGACATCAACTTAAAAAGGTTCCAAGGGCTGCTAATTAGTAACATCCTCGAAACCTTTTAATTTATTCTTCCGGCTTTATAATAACCTCATTAGGATAAAGCAATCCTAACTTCCTTGCCATCTCTTCTATATAACTGTCAGTCTTTACATATTCTTCTCTTTCCTTTAGTTCCTCTGACAGCTGTAATTCCTTTTCATACTTCTTCTGTAGCTTGCTTTCCTGTGCTTTTAGTTCATTTAAGGTTTTGTACTGGTTGTACATTTGTATGCCCATTACTATACAAAAAGCAACTACCACAAAAGATATGGAAAGTATCATTCTTTTACTCTTTATTCTTTTTTGCCTTATGGTGTTTAGCCTTGACGTGGCTCTTCTTCCACTTTCTTCCGGCATTCTTTTTTTCCTTCTTTGCTCTTATATTTTTAATTACCTTATAAAATATAAGTTTAACCACTTTACATAACTTTTTCAATGGCTTTGCTAAAATTCTGCCAAGTTTTTTTATTCTTAATGCTAAAGCATCTATAATTTTCCTGCCAATAATCCATTCAAAAACCGCCATGGTGCCAAGAGCCATAATCACAGAGAAAAAACGTGGTTTTCCATAATTGTATCTTAAAAATATGTTAAACATAAATATTGATGCAAAAGTCCAGTAAATGGCATCTTCAACTATTACCCTAAACAGCTTTGCAGGAAATATCCGCCTTAATATCCGCACTACATCGTAGCATATTATTAAAACAATTCCCCCATAAATGCTCATAAGTATAAGCATTGCCTCTTCACTTATCTGCCCGCTCATTATTTAAACATCCTTTTAAGAATGGATTTTCCTTTTTCTCCATAATCCTTAACATCTGAATAAACAATGCTGTCTACCGTTCCCTCAATATCTACTTCTCCCTTTTCAAGGCTAAGTCTTGTAACCTTAATGTCACTACCCTTAATATGAATCATTCCCAAGGTTGATTCTAACAGAATCTGGGTTAAATCAAAGGATACAACATCTTTTATGCCTGTAAGGGTAAGGCGTTTTCTATTGTCCATTGAAAGTTTGTGAGATTTTGATATATTACTTTGTTCCATAGGATAACCACCCCAAATTTCTTATAGGACAATATATTCACAATAACATAATTTATGCTTTTAAGTTGCCTTATCAGCTTAAATCCTTATACATTTCTGAAGCGGCTTCCTTCTTTACCGTCTCGTTTAAATTTAACACCTCTACCTTTACGGTTCTTTGTCCAAACTGTATCTGTATAATGTCACCTACCTTAACATCATAGGATGCCTTAACCACCTTGTCGTTTACTAAAACTCTTCCGGCATCGCATGCATCATTGGCAACTGTACGTCTTTTTATTATTCTTGATACCTTTAAAAATTTATCTATTCTCATTTCTGTGCCTCCTTTTTTTTAATGTAAATATAATAAAAAAAATAAATGCGTACTCACAAAAGTTGTAAGTACGCAATGCTTTCAATAACTATAACTTACGAAACGGTGTAGGATTACCGTTTCATAAATTTGCTTCGCAAATCACGCCATTTCATGGCTGGTCAACTACGATTTCGAAACACCTGATGTGTTTCAAAATCTATATATTACAAATTAGTTAAGAGCGTTCTTTAAAGCTGCACCAGCTTTGAATTTAGGAACCTTAGCTGCAGGAATTGTGATTTTTTCCTTTGTTGCAGGATTGATTCCCTGACGTTCAGGTCTTTCAGCTGCTTCAAATGTACCAAATCCAACTAACTGAATCTTTTCACCTTTCTTCATTTCTTCTACTACAACGTCTGTGAAAGCCTTAACTGCTTTAGCTGCGTCTGTCTTTGAAATTCCAGCTTCTTCTGCGATAGCTGCTACGAATTCTGTCTTGTTCATCGTTATTCCTCCTTGATAATTATCTTGATTATTAATGAGATTCTTCTCTCATCATCTATAAAGTTTATACTCTATTTAATATCCTTTGTCAAGGAAAACTGCCTATTTTATGGGGTTTTCCCTTATTTCTGCCTTGTGTAAAATTTCATCTGTATATTCAAATGATACTCATCATCAGGCAACAATATTCCCGATTTGAAATTCCTTTCATTTATGTGATTTGGAAAATATTGAGGTTCTAAGCAAAAAGCTTCTCTTTTCTGATATATTGCCCCATTTTTCCCTAATTCATTCTCCACAAAGTTTGCAGTATATAACTGTATTCCCGGAGTGTCTGCATATAATTCCATTACAATTCCCGACTTATCGCCATAAGCTGTGGCTGCCTTTACTAACTCATTGCCTTCTTTATCTATAACAAAATTATGGTCATATCCACTTCCAAATGCCAGCTGTTCATCCTGACAGTGAATATCCTTTCCTATTTTTTTTTCCTTTGTAAAATCAAATGGTGTACCCTGTACGTTTCTAATTTCACCGGTAGGTATGGATTCTTTTGATTTCACCGGGGTAAAATATTTTCCATTTAGTTTTAGTACATGATTATATATACTGCCACTGCTATGACCATTTAAGTTGTAGTAGGAATGATTTGTAAAATTTGCCACTGTTGTTTTATCTGTTTTTGCCTTATATGACAGCTTAAGGGTGTTATCATCTAACAGTGTATATGTAAGGATAATCTCCATATTTCCGGGAAATCCCTGTTCCATATCCCTGCTTAATATCTTGAAAGATATGCTGTTTTCATTTTCTTCCCCGCATTTTTCCCACATTTTATGGGCAGTGCAGTTTTTTCCGCTATGAAGATTATTTTTTCCATCATTAGCTTCAAGTTTGTACTCTACACCCTCTATCACGCATTTGGCATCTGATATTCTGTTGGCATTTCTACATACGTTTGCTCCAAAAAATGTATCAGAATTTTCATATTCCGCCCCACTGTCGTAGCCTAAAACCACGTCCGTTAAAACATTATTTTTGTCCTTAACTTCTATGGAAACCAAAGTTGCCCCAAAATCCGTGACTTTCACTTTCATTCCATTTTTGTTTTCCAACGTATATAACGTTGCAACTGTATTGTCTGATACCCTTCCAAACTCTTCTTTTTTCATTTTACTATTTTACCTTTCCACAGCTTTTTCTATTAACAAGTTTACATGCCATTTTTATTCTAATGGGTGCATTACGGCTTAAATTGGAATTTGCGAACAAAATATTTACACCATATTGTCCCATTTCATATGCAGGAGCATGTACCGTGGCAAGCTCCGGTGTGGAATAACGACATATGTCTGAATCATCAAATCCCATAACTGACACCCTTTCCGGTACATTAATTTTATAATCTCCCAGTGCCTTTATGGCTCCTATGGCAATCTGGTCGCTGGCTGCAAATACCCCGGTAGGCAAGTCTCCGGATTTTATTATTTCCTCCATCATTTCATAGCCTGAATCTACGGAATACATACCTGTTTTTAACCATTTTTCATATTCATATCCACGACTTTCACAAAATTCACAGTAATATCTTTTTCTGTCATCTTCAAATTCCGTATTTTCATCCAGATATTCCATTCCTCCTAAAAATGCCACCTGTTTATGTCCCAATTCTTCAAAATATTCCATAACATCATAAACAGCCTTTTTAAAGTCCATTGTAATGGAAGATGCCAGATAATTTTTAACAGGCATATCCAAAAATACTATATTATCTGTTATTTCTATTAATTCCTTTATTTCAATATCACTGAATTTTCCAATGCATATTAGTCCGTCGACACTTTCTAACTGTTCCAGGTAATTAACATCAGTTTTAAAGGTTCTTACTATTTCCACGCTGTTTTTCAGGCAAAAATCTTCTACACCTCTTCTAATATCTAAGTAATAACTGTCCTCCATTTCCTGCTTTGGTGAAAACCATTGCAAAATTCCCAGCTTAAACAGGGCTTTGCTGGCTTTGGGTATTTTTTTATACCCCAGCTTCTTTGCCACTTTCATTACTTTCCGTTTAGTTTCTAATGAAGCTGATAATGTAGGATCATTGTTAAGTATTCTTGACACTGCCGATACACTTACTCCTGATTTTTCAGCTATATCCTTAATCGTTGCCATATATAACCTCCACGTTATGTATTACATCTTTTACAAGTATATATTATTTTTATAAATTTTACTAGTTTTTTTAAAAATTTAGTAAATATTTTCGTGAAAGTGTTGATTTTTTACTAAACTTATTATATATTTACTAAAAAGGATAGATTCGGAGGTACAAAATGATTAACTCAGGAGAAATATTAAGAAAATTTGAAAATAAAGAATTTGACGATGTATTGATAAAGCTTTACCCGGACAATAGGGAAGCCATTAATTATCAGAGAAAACGTTATACTGATATGATTAATAAAAGTATTTCTTTGTTTGGTGACACAGACGTTGAAATATACAGTGCTCCAGGAAGAACGGAAGTAGGCGGTAATCATACAGACCACCAGCATGGCGAGGTTCTTGCTGCTTCCATCAATCTTGATGCCATAGCTATAGTTTCTAACAATTCCCATAATAAGATTAATATATATTCCATAGGATATGCACCTATAGAAATTGATTTAAATAATATTTCCTACAACAAAGAGGAAGAAGGCACTACAACTTCCATTATTAAAGGGGTATTAAATGGTTTTACTAATCACGGCTTTAAAATCGGAGGATTTAACGCCTGCATAACCAGTGATGTGTTAAACGGTGCAGGTCTTTCATCTTCTGCTGCATTTGAAACCCTTATAGGCACTATTCTTTCAGGGCTTTTTAACAACATGACCATTTCTCCTGTGGATATTGCCATTATCGGTCAGTATGCTGAAAATCAGTTTTTTGGAAAGCCTTGCGGATTAATGGATCAGATGGCATGTTCAGTAGGTAATTTTGTTCACATTAATTTTAAGGATCCGGAAAACCCTGTTATAGAACAGGTTAATTTTGACCTGAATAAAGAAGGATATTCTCTTTGTATCGTGGACACAAAGGGTTCCCATGCTGATTTAACAGATGATTATGCCAGCATTCCTTATGAAATGAAGGAAGTTGCCGCTGCCATGGGTAAAAATTTGTTAGGTGAAATAAATAGTGAGGAATTTTTTAATGAAATTCCCGTGCTTTCTAAAAAAGTCAGCTCAAGAGCAATTCTTAGGGCAATTCATTTCTTTAACGAAAACAGACGTGTTCAGGTTGAAAGTAAGGCATTAAAGAATTACGAGTTTGAGGAATTTTTGCACACTGTAAAGGAATCCGGAGATTCTTCTTATAAACTTCTTCAAAATATTTATTCTCCAAAGGAAGCCACAAATCAGCCTATTTCCCTGGCACTTACCCTTACGGAAAACTTTTTGGGTGACGACGGTGTGTGCCGTGTTCACGGCGGTGGATTTGCCGGAACCATTCAGGTTTTCGTAAAAAACAGTATTGTTGATGAATATAAAAAATATATAGAAAAAGTTTTTGGAACTGATTCTTGTCATATTTTATCCATTAGAAACGTGGGAGGTACCAAAGTATGTTAGATACATATATTAAACAATTAGTTACTTACGGAATAAGGAAAGATTTAATTAAAGAGGCGGATAAATATTACTGCATAAATACTATTATTTCATTATATAACAGGGATTATTTTTCAAATCCTGATATAGATAATGACCTTCCCCCTCTTAATGAGATACTTAAGTCTTTAACTGATATTGCAGTAGAAAAAAATCTCATACCTGACAGCATAACCTACAGGGATTTATTTGATACTAAATTAATGGGTTGTATCACTCCTATGCCTTCACAGGTTCAGGAGAATTTTAAAAAGCATTATGAAATATCCCCTAAAGCTGCAACAGATTTTTACTATAATTTCAGTTGCAATACTAATTATATTCGTTTAGACAGAATTGCAAAAGACTTAAAGTGGAAAGTTAATTCTGATTACGGAGAATTAGACATTACCATTAATTTATCCAAACCTGAAAAAGATCCTAAGGCAATTGCTGCTGCAAAGAATGTTAAGTCCTCTGACTATCCTAAGTGTTTTCTTTGTAAGGAAAATGAGGGCTATGCAGGTCATGTAAACCACCCTGCCCGGGAAAATCACAGGATTATTCCCTTAACTCTTAATGGTACCCCGTGGTATCTTCAATACTCCCCTTATGTGTACTACAATGAACACTGTATTGTGTTTAATGGTGAGCATGTTCCTATGAAGATAGACAAATCCACCTTTGTAAAGCTTTTTGACTTTGTTAAAATGTTTCCTCACTATTTTATTGGTTCTAATGCAGACCTTCCAATTGTTGGAGGCTCCGTACTAAGCCATGACCATTTTCAGGGAGGAAATTATACTTTTGCCATGGCAAGGGCTTCATCCTTATATTCATTTAATGTAGAGGGATACCCTAATGTTTCCTGTGACATATTAAAATGGCCTTTATCAGTTATACGACTTACTTCAGATTCCACTGAAGATATTATAGACTTAGCTGAACACATTCTTAATAAATGGCGTAGTTACACTGACAGTGATGCTTATATTTTTGCCAAAACAGACAACGGGCTTCACAATACCATTACCCCAATTGCCCGTTTTAGAAATGGTAAATATGAGCTGGATTTAACTCTCAGAAATAATATTACTACTAAAGAGCATCCTCTTGGGTTATACCACCCTCATGAGGAGCTACACCATATTAAAAAGGAAAATATCGGGCTTATAGAAGTAATGGGACTGGCAGTTCTTCCATCAAGGCTTAAAGAGGAAATGAATCTGCTGGCAAATTATATAATAAATGAAAAGGACATTTCCTCAAACAGTCACATAGCAAAGCACGAAAAATGGGTCAAAGACATTCTGACCCATAGAAATGACATAACATGTGATAATATATTTTCCGTTTTACAGGATGAAATAGGAAAAGTTTTCATAAAAGTTTTAGAAGATGCCGGTGTTTATAAGTGTACCCCTGACGGACTTACATCCTTTAAAAAATTTATAAACACCTTATAATATCCTCCCGGAACTATCCTTTTAAATGCTTTTTATATTAATTTAAGGGATAGTTCCTTCTCATAAACAAATTTTATTTTGTAAGAAAATGTTCCCTGTTAGGGTACTTTTCTCTGTATGCAGATAAGGCTGCATTCTGAAAAATCTCAAATTCCCTGTCTAAGTGAAACATATGAGGGGTATAAAAGGCAATTGCACTTATTTGTTCAGCAATCTTTTTTGCCACTCCTTCATCAGATAATTGCCCCAGACCAAACACAGCAGATGTAAATCCCCTTCCGTTTTTACTGGTTTCTATAAACTTTAAAAATACATTTTTCATTTCAAGAAACAAAATTTCCTGCTCCTTAGTGCTTCTTTCACAGGCATTAAACAGGTATAATCCATTGATAATTTCATATAGCTCTTTCTTTTTGCTTCCCCCTATATCCATTGCATTTCTTTCAGACAGACTTTTCATCTGCATAAGATAACCCATAAACAAATCTTTCTTAGGCTTTCTTTTTCCGTACCTGGCAATCCATAATTTTTCCATAAAAAGCCCTATTTCATCTTCTAATTTATGGTCATTTAAAATTTCCAGTCTTGCTTCCGGGTCTGTTTCATTATAAAACTCCCTAATCCATGTATCCTCCATATAAATCTCCTGTGCTCCTTATCTTCCTATAAAACTATCTACACTATCAATATCTACCTTTTTATACTGGGAAACATAATATTTGCCCTGATTTAAGTTGTGACCTTGCAAACTGTTTCCTTTAAAAACATCAACCACTAATTTTGCTATTTCCATAGCCTGGTCTTCTTTATCGTTGTACACTGTTCCCTGCATTTTCCCGTTTTTTATTGCCTCTAAAGCATCCTCTAACCCGTCAATTCCAAATATTATAGGCATCTCTTTCTTTCCGTACCCGGATTTTTTGTATGCGGCAACGGCTCCTAATGCCATCTCATCATTATTGGAAATAATCAGTTCTATTCTGTTTTTATACTGACTTATTAACTGGGTAACTCTGTTTTCCGCCTGACCTCTGTTCCAATCTGCAAACTGATAGCTTAATTTCTCCAAGTCAATTCCATTTTGTATAATTGTCTTTACTGAGCAATCTGTTCTGCTTATGGCATCCTGATGTCCTGCTTCACCCTCTAATAAAACATATTGTATTTTGCCGTCTTTATTTTTATCCACATCCGGATGTTTCGCCAAATAATCTGCAACGATTTCTCCCTGCATAACTCCTGACTGCTCTGCAGCACAACCAACATAATATAGCTTGTCCCACTGCATAAGATCTTCCCTTACAGGCTCACGGTTAAAGAAAATTATAGGTATGTTATTTTGTCTGGCAAGCTTAATAATCTTCCCCGGTGCAGTTCTGTCCACCAAATTGACACACATTATATCGCATCCTGCATCTATCATTTCTTCAACTAATTCATTTTGATTTCTCTGGTCATCATCGCCATTTCTTCCTGACACAATTATCTTCATGTCATCACTTTCCATGGCCTTTAAATCTTCCTTAACCTTTTCTACCATTGCATTTATAAAAGGATCATCCTGAGTATATGTAACTATACCCACCTTTAAAAAGTCATCTCTGCTTTTTTTCTTCTGACTACATCCTGTAGCGGTACATATAAGTACAATTCCCATTACAAATGCAATAACTGCCTTCTTATTTATTTTACTCATAAGAATATAAAAACCTTTCCATTTCATCAGTAAATAAATCTTTCTGATAAATTACTTTTACCTTAACATTGTAACTTTTCATTTCATAAAATAATTTGTTAAGCTTTTTAGAAATTTCCATAACACTTCTATAACCTATATCATAACTATCAATAGCAACAATACAATTTACATTTCCGTTATCTAACAAACTTATGGATTTTTCGCTGCTGCCTATACCGTATATCTGTGCCCCATTGTACACCCCGTTTTCACTGTTTGCTCCCAATTCATCTAAGGAATAATTGTCCATTGCCACCAGATAATCTACCTTTGATTTGGTTTTCACAATGCTGCAAATATCCTGGTCCCGTATTCCACTGTAAGTCCATGCCACCTTAATATCTGAATCTTCTATGGCATCCATAAAACCTTTGTATGTGTTGACAGTTTTTTCTTTTTCGTGCTGGTCTAAAATAACTCCTATTTCCTTTGTTTTTCCTCTGGCTGAATCATTAACAATGCTTTCTCCTAACTTGTAACCAATTTTATAATTGTCAGGCTTAATTACAGGATAACCCGATTTTTCCCCGTCATCTCCCATAAAAGCATCTTCCACTATAAATATAAATGGAATATCGCCACAGATTTTCTTTATTTCATTTTTTGTGTTTGATCCGGGAGCCGGACAGATAATAAATCCCTCTGCCCCATTGTCAATCTGTTCTTTCATCAGTTCCTTTTCGTCCTGAAAGCTATAAATATCATCTGTGTTACATATAATTAAATGTAAGTTATTAACTTTTGCCGCACTTTTTAAACCATTTATTAACGCATCCCAGTTTTTATCACCGGAATTTTCCACAATAACTGCAATCTTTTTTTCCGGTGTTTCATGGTCAAATATTCTATATGTGAATAATACTGCCAACATACACAATATTATTTCCGTAATGAGAAAGGCCATCTTATTTTTTTTCATTTTCATCCTTCCTTCCTATGTTTTGATTTTCCAGATTTTTTCTGTTTTCTTCATTAAAAGGAATTGCAGGTATGTGAATGGTAACTTTTGTTCCTTCGTCTGCTTCACTTTCTACACTTAAGCCATATTGGTCTCCAAACATTAATTTAATCCTTGAATGAACGTTTATAACCCCTACTCCTGAACCATGCTTAGGGGTTTTACTATTATCCTTAAGTATATTCTCAACTACTTCCTCTCTCATTCCCATTCCGTTATCTTCCACGGTTATAAATATATCGTCATTTATTTTTTTACCTGTAACAACTATTTCGCCGTCATCTATATCAATGTCTCCCACACCATAATATATGGCGTTTTCCAGTATCGGCTGTATAACAAGTTTGACAATACAATAGTCGTTAATTTCATCATCCACGTCAAATCTGATTTTGAATCTTTCCTTATACCTTACCATCTGTATATTCATATAGCTTTTGCTATGCTGTAATTCATCAGATATTTTAATTATGGTTCTTCCCTTTGACAAACTTATTCTAAGTAACTTGGCAAGCTCAGAAATCATAAATACCGCTTCTTTGTTTTTACCGGCTTCAACCATCCATGTGATGGACTCCAATGTATTATATAAGAAATGAGGATTAATCTGGCTTTGTAGGGCATCCATTTCACTTTTTCTTCGTTCATTTTGCTGTCTTATGATTTCCTTCATTAAGTCCTCAATTTGCTCATAGGATTTTTGTACTGAATATCCTAAATCCCTGATTTCCGAGGAACCTCCAATGTATATTCTGTTTTTACCCCCTGCCTCGTAGGATTTTACTGAATCATTAAGATTTAATATAGGTCTGGATATTTTTCCCGATACTATTTTGTTTACCACAAGAAGCATCATAATTAAGAAAATAATGGTTATGATAACGTAATACCTGAATTTATTTATGCTTATTGTCTGAATTTTATCAGGAACCACACCCACAACTTTCCATCCTGTATAGGCAATACTACTTATAATATAATTTGCCCTGCCTCCATTGAGATTTAATTCATAGGTTCCATCTTCATAGCCTGCAATCCGGGTACTTTCTTCCGAAATAATTCCCCTGTCTATTTCCACCTTTCTTGGATGATAAATTAATTCTCCATCGCTGTTGCACAAATAATAATATATTCCATTTGTATCTTCATTAATTCTATCTAAAGCTTCTTCTATAATGGAATACTTCATATCTATAAGTAAGACACCACTAACCGGCGTTTCCCCATCATTAATATCTACGGAACGGCTTAGGGATACCACCCGGTAATATTTAAAAGCTCCGTCGGTAAATAAATTCTGTATGTGGGGTGTGGAAAAATGGATGTTTTCAATTTCATCTGTGGCATTGGAAAACCAATCCTGTTGTTTTACATAGGCATTTTCTTTCTCTGATGCTACAGGTTCAGCTGCAATAAGCTTTCCGGAAGTATCATATAATGCCATACTTTGTATTTTGTCCGAATTAATTTCATATAATAAACTAAACTCTTTATTAAGCATTTGGTCTGATACATCATATTGCTGAACAATATTATAATTTGCCACATTTGAGATCTGCCTAATTTCAAGAAGGTCTCCGTCTATTTTATCTACTACACTATCTATAATGTCTTCTGCACCGGACACAGAGGTTTCTTCCGCTGAAATCTTAAATCTGTTATAAATAAGCAGTCCCATAATTATAGTAGTAATAATCGTTAATGTGGTTAAAACTGCCATAATAATAGACTGAATATCAAATCTCACCGTTCCTTCACGAAAAGACCTTATGCCGCCTTTTTTATTTTTCCCGTCTGCTTTTTTTATTTTATCCACTATTGCCATATTTCCCGTAATTATTTACCTAATTTCTCATTTCTATATTTAGATGGAGATACTCCATATTTTTTCTTAAATACATAACTGAAGTAATTGGCGTCGGTATATCCCACCATTTCAGCTATTTTGTAGCTTTTTTCATTTGTATCCATTATTAATCCTGCAGCAATTTCCATTCGGTAATCTGTAAGATATGTAACAAAGGACTTACCTACTTCCTTTTTAAACACAGATGAAAAATATGAATTTGATACTCCCATTAAAGAACATACTTTATCTAAGGATAAATCCGGTTCCATATATCTGTCCCTTACTATGTTCTTTCCGTCATTTACTAAACTCATTGACTTGCTGTTTCGGACACTTTTTAATTTCCCGCTTACACCTAATGAACAGTCAATTAACCATGATTCCAAGGTGTTTTCGTCCATTTGAGGAACATTTTCATAAGGATTATCTATTCCATTTAAAAAGTCGTTAAAGTCCATAAAGTTGTTGGCACAAAATCTGTAAAATGCCCCTACCATTTCCATTATTACTAAATTATACTGGCTGACTGTATTAGCATTTTTGTGTAATTTTTCTATTTCCCTGCTAACTGCATCTTCTATGGATTTACTGTTTCCTAAATATATTGCCTTAAATAAATCATGCATTTTTGAATCTTCTGACTGTATAGTCATGTTTTGCTCATTAGGTGCAATTTCTTCTATATTAATTGCCCTGTTGGTTCCATATAAAACCCTGTATGATACTGCCTCTCTTGCTCCTTCATAAGAACTGTTTATGTTTAATATATTATCACACATTCTGCCTATACCCGCTGTAACCACGGCACCGATAACCCTGTTTACCCATTTGCAGAATTTGTCACAAATATCCGTAAATTCCACCATTTTTTCTTTAGAACTTAATTCTACAATTAATAACGTATTTCCTAAATAAATAAATTCCCTGCAATTTAGTCTTTCGGCAATTCTTTCCTTTATTTCCCTTTCAACAGACATAGACAGTAACAATGGTTCCATATTTTCAGGAACATTATGGGTAGATGTATGGAAAATCGCACAACAATAATATGGCCCCCTAAAATCAATTTTATATGAATCCACAAATTTTGAATATTCCCCTTCGTCAACTCTTCCTTCAATTAACGAAACAAATAAATTGGTCTGAAGTATTGGAAGTACATCATTAAAATAATTCTCAAGTTTCTGAACATTTAATTTTTCTTCTCTTTCTACATCTAATGAATTTTTGACTCTTTTTAAACATTCAGTTAATTCCTGAGAATTGATGGGTTTTAACATATATTCTTCAACCTCAAGATGAACTGCTTCCTTTGCATATTCAAATTCATCAAATCCCGTAAATATAATTATGTGAATATTTCTGTAATCATCATTAAGCCTTTTAGATAACTCAAGGCCATCCATGAAAGGCATCTTAATGTCAGTAATAACCACATCCGGCTGTGTCTTTTCAACAAGCTCTAATGCCTTTACTCCATTAGTTGCACTGCCAACTACCTGAAATCCCAGCTGGTCCCATGCTATTTTTTGTTTAATTACATCAATAACTTCTTCTTCATCATCTACTAGAATGACTTTATATTTATCCATAATACTTTCCTTATTTAATAGTTATTTTATCCTGTATTTCTATTTAATTATTATAACAAACAATTAAATCAAATAAAATAATTAATGCTAAAATCGTCCTAACTGCCCTTAGACAATCAGAACGACTTTTAGCATTTATCATTAAAAAAATTTTATTACTTTTCCATTATTTCTTCTGTACATATTTAAGGCAGTCAAGTGTTACTGCTGCAAGAATAATGATTCCTTCAAAAATAAACTGAAGGTTTGTGTCAATTCCAAGAATTGTAAGTGAATATGTAAGAGATGTAAATATAAGAACACCTGTTACAACACCTGAGATTTTACCAATACCACCTGTAAATGAAACACCACCTACTACGCAGGCTGCAATGGCATCCATATCCCATCCTTGTCCGTAAGCTGCACTACCGGAACCAACCATTCTGTTACATTCAAGCCATGAACCGAATCCATAAAGGATACCTGCAAGAATGAAAGCTCCCATTGTAACTTTAAATACTGATATACCGGAAACTGATGCTGCTTCAGGGTTTCCACCTACTGCAAATAAGTTCTTTCCAAAGGTTGTCTTATTCCAGATAAACCATACAACTGCTATTGCAACTACTGCCCACAAAATAATTGTTGGGAATCCTCCCAGTTGTGGAATAAATATATTTGGAATTGCCGGATCAATGGCACCAAATGAAACACCCTTTGTTGCATAAGTTACAAGACCAAATATAATAAGCATGTTAGCCATAGTTGATATAAACGGATGCATCTTAAACTTCGCCATAAAGAAACCTGCAATCATTGCAAAGCATGTTGTAAGAATAATACAAACAACTAAAGCAAATACTGCTCTTCCAGCAGGTGCCATATTGGAGAAATCAAATATATGTCCGAATACACCACCTGTGTTAATGCCATTATGCATTATAATTGTTGAAGCAACCATGCCCATACCAACCATACGTCCAACAGAAAGGTCTGTTCCTGTTAAAAGAATCAATCCTGCAACTCCAAGGGCTAAGAACATTCTTGGTGATGCCTGCTGTAAAATATTAAGTATGTTTGTGTATGTAAGAAGCTGTGTATTTTTAACTACCGGTGTAATTGCACATAATGCAATAAAAATCAAAATAATTACAATATACAAACCGTTTTTGTATAAAAACTGTGATAAATTAAATGTATATTTATAATTCTCCATTCTCTGCTGCATCTTCTGGGCAAATGTATACTTTGATGTACGCAGCAAATCAATTAAATGATACTTATGCATATATGCATCATGTTTTCTGTCTTTAATTTCCTGACATTTTGATTCATGAGTCATCTTAGCATCATATAATTTATTTTTATAAACATATTTTTCGTCTTTAATTTCTTCTGAATCTGATAATTTGCTTAAAGCAGCTTCATGTTCCTTTTTTAATTCAGCACAAACTTTTTCATAATTTGTTTTTTCAACTGCTTTTTCACTTTCACAACTAGCTGAAACTTTACTGTAATACTGGCTGTCATAATTTTTTGAAAGATATTCTTCTGCCTGGGCAATAAGCTTTGAAACTTCATTCTTGTTTGAGCTTTCAACTGCCTTTGCCTTTTCTAAAGCCTTTTTGTCACTTTCAATAATTTTTGCCTTTTCTTCTTTAGTTAAATTCTTGTTTTCCTTTACAATTGCCATGTGGTTCTTTAAACTTCTGACTTTATCTGAACCATCTGCACGTAAGGAATCTATTTGTTTCTGTATTTTTCCAACATATTCATCTATCGGCTTAAGAAGCTTTTGTTCTTCATCAACCGAAAGAATAACACCTTTCTCTGCCATATTAAATACTCCTCTCTCCTACAAATATTTAGCACTAAGCCTTAATAATTCTTCCTGATTTGTTTCATTTGTATTAACTATTCCTGCAAGATGTCCATTAGACATTACGCCAATACGATTTGTGATTCCTAATATCTCCGGCATTTCAGATGAAACAACTATTATTGTTTTTCCCTGTTTAGCCATATTAATAATCAACTCATATATTTCATATTTTGCGCCAACGTCAATACCTCTGGTAGGATCATCCATCATAAATACATTTGGTGAACGTTCAAGCCATTTACCAAATATTGCTTTTTGCTGATTTCCTCCTGAAAGATTTGAAATCATATCATCAGGTCCCATACACTTGGTGTGCATTACCTTTATTTCCTCTGCTGTTGCACGAACCATGTCATCCTTTGATAAAGCAATGCCTCTCTTATAATGATTCATGTTTGCAATGGTAGTATTAAATGTAATATCTCCTTTTAAGAAAAGACCGTTTGCTTTTCTTTCTTCCGTTATTAAAGCAAATCCATGATCCATGGCATCTTTAGGTGATGAAAAATTCATTACTTTTCCATCATACATTATATTACCTGCTGCTCGTGTTCTGACACCAAATATAGTTTCAAGGAGTTCTGTACGACCGGCTCCAACTAAACCGTATAATCCAAATATTTCACCTTTTCTTATATCAAAAGAAATATTTTGAAGTTTTGGTGCATATTTTGTAGAAAGATTTTCCACTGAGAAAATCACTTCTCCCGGTTTGTTGTCTACAGGTGGGAATCTGTTATCTAGGGAACGACCAACCATAGCCGATATCAGCTCATTCATATTTGTATCTTTGCTGTCCTTAGTCATTACCAGACTTCCATCTCGTAAAACAGAAATTTCATCACATATCTCAAAAATTTCGTCCATCTTATGGGATATATATATTAATGAAATTCCCTGACTTTTTAGTTGTCTCATCATTTTAAACAGCTTTTCTACTTCCGGTGCTGTTAATGATGATGTAGGCTCGTCAAGTACGATTACCTTTGAATTATATGAAATAGCCTTTGCAATTTCACACATCTGTCTCTGGGACACAGACATTTTCTTCATTGGCTGTGTCATATTAACAGTTATTCCTAATTTTCTAAATAAATCGGAAGCTTCTTTTTTCATTCTTCCTTCGTCAACCATGCCTAATGAGTTTTTAGGATATCTGCCTAAAAACAGGTTGTCAACAACGCTTCTTTCGAGACACTGATTAAGTTCCTGATGAACCATGGCAACCCCGTTTTCAAGAGCATCTTTTGGACCGGAAAAATTAACTTCCCTTCCGTCTAATATTATTGTTCCTTCGTCCTTTTGATAGGTTCCGAAGAGACATTTCATCATTGTCGATTTACCTGCTCCATTTTCACCCATAAGGCCCATTATTGATCCCGGTTTAACATTCAAATTAATATGTTTCAGAACCTTATTTCGGCCGAATGATTTACTCATGCCGTTAATCGACAGGATGTATTCATTCTTATCTTCCACCATATCTACACTTCCTCTTTCTTTTTCAAAGAAGGGAGGCTTTATTTCGCCACCCTTCCTGTTAATTATTTCAATTTACCTTTAACTCTATTTTGAGAGAATTGATGTATATGAAGCTGCATTATCTGTTTTAACCATGTTAATTGCGAATGCATCATATTCACCCGGATTTCCTAAACGGTTAGTAATATTTGATTCTGTCTGTCCGTCACCACCAATATAATCTACCTTAAGGTTAAGAAGGTCATCATACTTTTCAAGTAATGGCTGGTATGTTGAGCTAAGGAAGTTGTCTGATGCATTGTAAATGTTAAGCCATACTTTCTTTTCTGCGCTCTTGCTTGAATCAAGCTTTTTTGAAACCTTGTCGTAAATCTTTGTTGAATCTGTAAAATCTTTGTAGTTGTCAGCTGTTACAGCAACGTTTAATGCGTAATATGATCTTTCTTCTTCGCTGTATCTGTAATCTTCATCCTTTGTAAGGCTGTTTCCTGCATCGTCAGGTGTTCCAATTCCTGTATCAATATCTACACCATCAAGTGCATTACGGAGAACTCTAAGTGTAAGGTATGCCTGAACATCAGCATGCTGTGAAATTGTTCCGCCGTATCCTTCTGCTATAGCTGCTACTGCATCGCTGTTAGCATCATATCCAAATGTTGGAACCTTGTTGTCCTTAGCCCATGCATTAAACATTGACATTCCCATACCATCATTATTTGATACAACTACATCAATCTGTTTGCCAAATGAAGCTGTCCATGTTCCAATGGCATTTCCTGCTGTTGCTGCATCCCATGTTGCACCGGCTGAATTCTTCATTTCCTGTGATGCTAACTCTCTGACTGTATATGTCTTTCCATTAACTTCCAAAGTTGCATCCTGTACAGCTTTTGATTTGCCGTCTACGTTGGTTCCTGCCGGTGATGAATCAACACTTCCGTCTTTCTTTACAGCTGTTCCGAGAGCTGTACGAACACCACATGTACGTGCGATTGAATCATTGTGTCCGATATCTCCGATGGCAAGAACATAACCGATTATTCCGTCTCCATTTCTATCGATTTTGTCGATGTTTGCCTTAATGTAATCTAATACCATCTGTCCCTGAAGTTCTGCACCCTGGTTAGCATCAAATCCTACATAATATGTATCTTTGTTGAAATTAAGTGCTGTTGTGTCAAGAGCGCCTGTGGAGCTGTTTGACGGCTGACGGTTAAACCAGCATAATGGCTTATCCTTATTTGCCACTGAACCGGTTGAAGTTCCTCCTGAACTTCCTCCTGATGATCCGCAGCCTACCATTGACATTCCAAGGGCTGCTGCAACTAAAACTGTTAAAAACTTTGATCTTCTCATCTTAATATTCCTCCTATTTGTTAATATTGTTGTTTTTTCCCTGTCTTTATTGACTAACTTTATTATAATTTCATTTCTTTTTAGAAAAAATAGAATATTTTTAGGTAAATTATCAAAATTTTACTGTTTTTTAATAATTTTTATAGATATTTTTACTAAAATCGTTTTTATGTTAAAGGTAAAAAAATAGTATTCATGAAACTAAAGTTTAAAAAGTCTTTAATTTCCGAATACTATTTTTTAGTTATTTATTATGCTAATTACATTAAACTTATATTATCAATAGCTTTTCTTTCTTCCTTGGAAAATTCTGTATTATTTATACATCCAATGTTATCAAGAATCTGTGACGGTCTTGAAGCTCCTACTAGCACGCTGGTAATATCACCATCTCTCAAAATCCATGATAATGCCATTTGCGCTAAAGTCTGTCCTCTTTTTGCTGCAATTCCTCTTAATGCCTTAACCCTGTTTATTTTTTCTTCAGTTATGGCATTTTCTTTAAGGAAACGTCCATCTGTACGGACACGGCTGTCCTCAGGGATACCGTTAATATATCTGTCTGTTAATACTCCCTGCTCTAACGGACAGAATGTTATTACTCCTATTCCATTAGAAGCAGCATAATCTTTTAATCCGTCATTTTCTATTGTTCTGTCAAAAATGGAATATCTTCTCTGATTTATTATAAAAGGTGTTCCATATTCGTTAAACAGCTTAACAGCTTCCATGGTCTGTTCTCTATTGTAATTTGAAATACCTATGTACAAAGCTTTACCGCTTTTTACAATTCCGTCTAAGGCTCTCACTGTTTCCTCTAAAGGCGTATTAGGATCAGGTCTGTGATGATAAAAAATATCAACATAATCCAGTCCCATTCTTTTAAGACTTTGATTAAGACTTGCCACAAGATATTTTTTACTTCCCCCATCACCGTAAGGTCCATGCCACATACCGTATCCTGCCTTGGTAGAAATAATTATTTCATCTCTGTATGCATCAAGCCCTCTCTTTAATATTCTTCCAAAATTCTCTTCTGCCGCTCCTGCTACAGGTCCGTAGTTATTAGCCAAATCAAAGTGAGTTATTCCATTGTCAAAGGCGGTATAGCACATTTCTGTCATGTTATCAAAATTTCCGTTAGAACCAAAGTTATGCCATAGTCCCAGAGAAACCTGTGGCAACATTAATCCACTGTTTCCGCACCTTGAATACTTCATTTTTTCATATCTTTTTTCATCTGCAATATACATATTTTCATCCTTTCCGTGTAAATATACACTCCTGTCACGTTTATTATTAATGGTATTTTGTCACTTATAAATATTTTTGTCAATTTAATATTTTTTGCTGTTATCACTTATTTTTTTCAATTACTCCTTATTATTTATATTGCAAATAAAAGCCCGGAAACTGTTATTTACAATAGTATTTTCTAGTCTTTACTAGGTTTATAACAATTTCGGGCTTTTATAATATTTTATGCTTCCATCTGGCGTCCGAGAAATTCAGCCGCCACTCCTGCTAACTTCTGCTCCGTGACACTTACCTTCTGCTTTTCATCCTTTGAAAGAATGATTACGCTTCCTATTATGTCACCTTCACATATTATTGGATAAATAATCTGATCCATCTCAGGTGCTTCCATACCTTCAACTATTGGTATAGCCTTTTCAACTCCATTTTCTGTGGTAAGATTTTCCCTTGCTTCTAAGAGATTTTCTAATTTCTTACTAATTCCTCTGCCTATTAATTCCTTTTTGGTTCCTCCTGCTACGGCAATTACCTGATCTCTGTCAGTTATCACTATACGATATCCTGACACCTGTGCAAGACTTTCCGCATATTGCTTGGCAAAACTGTCAATTTCACCTATTGGAGAATATTTTTTCAGAATTATTTCTCCTTCTCTATTAGTAAAAATCTCCATGGGATCACCTTCTCTAATTCTAAGAGTCCGTCGGATTTCCTTAGGAACTACAACTCTTCCCAAATCGTCTATTCTTCTGACTATACCTGTTGCTTTCATATACCCACTTTTCCTCCATTATCAAATTTATAGTGATTTTGCTTTTTCTTATGTCTGGCAAAATCCCGTTTTGCTAAATAAAAGCTTTGGAGTTATTATGTGGAAAAATTAAGAAAATATTCTTTTATTCTACATATACTACTGTTGAATTTATGTTATTCTGTATCCTTAATATGTATAAATTCTTTTAGCATTTCCATAATCCATGCAGGTTACAATATGCA
>NZ_HF991852.1:18925-45181 GCF_000432355.1 Eubacterium sp. CAG:161 | reverse complement strand
TAGCCTCCTGTTGTAGAAGGGAATATATTATGAGGCAGGAACGTCTTACATTGTATAAAATAGATTTGAAATATATAAGAAATTTAGCCAAGGTAGATGACAGGGTAATGTCAATATCACCACAAATTAATAAATGTATGAGACCGTTTGTAGGAATTGTTATTGTTTGTAACGATAAAAGATATTGCATTCCATTAAGTTCGCCTAAAAATAAACATAAAGATATGAAAAATAGTGTAGATTTTATGAAAATATATGATGGAGATAAATTGATTGGGGTGTTGAATTTTAATAATATGATTCCGGTTAATGAGAAAGTTATTGTACCATTGGATATGAAAATAAGGTCGGGTGATACAGCACCGATAAAATATTATAAAGTTTTGTGCGCTAAACAGTTGAAGTGGTGTCAGCAACATCAGGAAAACATAATACATAGAGCAAACAGGTTATATAATTTAATTACAAGTGGAAACGCTTCACACGATTTGAAAAAACGATGCTGTGATTTTAACAAGTTAGAAAAAACTCTTACAAAAATGGAAAGCAAAAATTATTAAGCATTATATAATAAATTATATTACTATATGGTTGACAACCATCAAACTTTATCATAAAATAAAGTTTGATATATGAATAAAAAAGACTTTGATAGAGACAGTAATTTATCAGTAAAAATCAAAGAGAGTCCGTTGATGGTGAGAGCGGATATGAGTAGCTGATATATGAAAATCACTCTGGAGTTGCAACCCGAAGTATTTTCGTAGGCGTTGACGGTATCCTCCGTTAAAGGGAGCACATATAAAGGGTTATTCCGAGTATGCTGTTAAAGGTGGTTAAACGAAAATTACAGGCTTTCGTCCTTTGCAGGACGGAAGCCTTTTACGCGTTGGCAATGAGCCTTGCTCCACAGAATAAATAATCAAGGCATATGCTTGCATAATGCCCTGATTATTTATTCTGTGGAATAGGGCGAAGCCCGCGACGAAATAGACCGAAGGTCTATGAGTACGCAAGGCTCAATGCTGGAGAAACGAGGCGAAGCCCCAGGCGAAATAGACCGAAGGTCTATGAGTACGCAAGGCTCAATGCCGAAACCAAGCAAAGCTGACCATTACGGTCTTATGTAAAATAGAAATGAAAGGAGTACAAAATGTACAAGAAAGTATCAACCAATCTTAACTTTGTTGAGAGGGAGAAACAGACAGAGAAGTTCTGGAGAGATAATGACATTTTCAAGAAGAGTATGGATAGCCGTAAGGAAGGAGAAACATATACATTCTATGACGGACCTCCTACAGCTAACGGAAAACCACATATCGGTCACGTATTAACACGTGTTATTAAAGATATGATTCCACGTTACCAGACTATGAAGGGTCATATGGTACCACGAAAAGCCGGATGGGATACCCATGGATTGCCGGTAGAATTAGAAGTAGAAAAGAAACTTGGACTTAACGGAAAAGAACAGATTGAAGAATACGGAATGGAACCTTTCATTAAACAGTGTAAGGAATCCGTTTGGAAATATAAAGGCATGTGGGAAGACTTCTCAGGAACAGTTGGTTTCTGG
The DNA here is from genome assembly GCF_000432355.1 of Eubacterium sp. CAG:161. Taxonomy (NCBI): domain Bacteria; kingdom Bacillati; phylum Bacillota; class Clostridia; order Eubacteriales; family Eubacteriaceae; genus Eubacterium; species Eubacterium sp. CAG:161. The sequence continues at coordinate 43,605 of NZ_HF991852.1, read as the reverse complement.
GCAGATATGGATAACCCATATGTAACATATGATGACAATTTTATTGAGTCAGAATGGTGGGCTCTTAAAACTATCTGGGATAAAAAATTATTATATAAAGGATTTAAAATCGTTCCTTATTGTCCTAGATGTGGAACACCTCTTTCATCACAGGAAGTGGCACAGGGATATAAGAGTGTTAAGGAGCGTTCAGCAATAGTAAGGTTCAAGGTGGTAGGAGAGGATGCTTATTTCCTTGCATGGACAACAACACCTTGGACACTTCCATCTAACGTTGCATTGTGTGTAAACCCTAACGACACATATATTAAGGTTAAGGCTAATGACGGTTACACATATTATATTGCAGAAGCTTTAGCAGATAACGTACTTGGAAAATTAGCTACAGATGATGCACCGGCATACGAAGTTCTTGAAACTATGAAGGGTGCTGATTTAGAAAGAAAAGAATACGAGCCATTATATGATTGCGCTAAGCAGGTGGCAGACAAGCAGAGAAAGAAAGGCTTCTATGTAACATGTGACACATACGTTACAATGAGTGATGGTACAGGAATTGTTCATATTGCACCGGCATTTGGTGAGGATGATGCCAATGTAGGACGTAAATACGAACTGCCATTTGTACAGTTTGTAAATGATAAGGGTGAAATGACAGAAGAGACACCTTTTGCAGGTCTGTTTGTTAAAAAAGCAGACCCTGAGGTTTTAAAAGACCTTGATGCTAAGGGACAGCTTTTTGATGCACCTAAATTTGAACATGATTATCCACACTGTTGGAGATGTGATACACCACTTATTTACTATGCAAGAGAATCATGGTTTATTAAGATGACAGCAGTTAAAGATGATTTAGTTGCAAATAATAATACAGTTAACTGGATTCCAAAATCAATTGGAGAAGGACGTTTTGGAAACTGGCTTGAAAATGTTCAGGATTGGGGCATTTCAAGAAACCGTTATTGGGGTACACCACTTAATATTTGGGAATGCTGTGACTGCGGATGTCAGGAATCAATTGGTAGCAGGGCAGAGTTAGCAGAAAAAAGTGGAAATCCGGATGACGCAAAGGTTGAACTTCACAGACCATATATAGATAAGGTTACTTTTAAGTGTAAAGAATGTGGCGGCACAATGAAGAGAGTACCGGAAGTTATTGACTGTTGGTTTGACAGCGGTGCAATGCCATTTGCACAGCATCATTATCCGTTTGAAAACAAGGAATTATTTGAACAGCAGTTCCCGGCAGACTTTATTTCAGAGGCTGTAGACCAGACAAGAGGATGGTTCTATTCACTTATGGCAGAGTCAACATTGTTATTTAACAAGGCTCCATACAAAAACGTAATTGTTTTAGGACATGTTCAGGATGAAAACGGTCAGAAGATGAGTAAGTCAAAAGGGAACGCAGTTGATCCTTTTGAGGCATTAGAAAAATATGGCGCAGATGCAATCAGATGGTACTTCTACATTAATTCAGCACCATGGCTTCCAAACAGATTCCATGGTAAGGCAGTGGAAGAAGGACAGCGTAAATTTATGGGTACACTTTGGAACACATATGCATTCTATGTATTATACGCAGAAATTGATCAATTTGACCCAACTAAGTACACTCTTGATTACGATAAATTATCAGTAATGGATAAGTGGTTATTGTCAAAGATGAATTCTATGGTTAAGGCTGTAGATGACAATCTTGGAAATTACAGAATCCCTGAGGCTGCAAGAGCACTAGACGATTTTGTTGACGAAATGTCAAACTGGTATGTAAGACGTTCAAGAGAAAGATTCTGGGCAAAGGATATGCCACAGGATAAGATTAATGCTTACATGACACTTTATACAGCTTTAGTTACTGTAGCAAAGGCAGCAGCACCTATGATTCCGTTTATGACAGAGGATATTTACCAGAACTTAGTTAGAAGCGTGGATAAGAGTGCTAAAGAATCAATTCATCTTTGTGACTTCCCGAAGGTTAATGAAGCTCACATTGACAAAGAATTAGAAGAAAACATGGAAAGAGTTCTTAAGATAGTAGTTCTTGGACGTGCCTGCAGAAATAAATCAAATATCAAAAACAGACAGCCTATTGGAAAGATGTTTGTAAAGGCAGGATTTGAATTACCTGAATTCTTTAAGGAAATAATTACAGAAGAATTGAATATAAAAGAAGTAGAGTTTACTGAGGATGTAAGAGCGTTTACATCTTACTCATTTAAACCACAGCTTAGAACAGTAGGACCTAAATACGGTAAATTCTTAGGGAAGATTAAGGAAGCATTGGCAAACCTTGACGGAAATGCAGCAATGGATAAAATAAATGCCGGTGAACCGTTGACCTTTGATTTTGACGGAAATGAAGTGGTTCTTGAGAAAGAGGATTTACTTATAGATATGGCACAGGTTGAAGGCTACGTTTCAGAAAGTGATGGCAATGTAACAGTAGTTCTTGACACAAATCTTTCAGAAGAGCTTATTGAAGAAGGCTTTGTAAGAGAAGTTATCAGTAAGATTCAGACAATGCGTAAGGAAGCCGGATTTGAAGTAATGGATAAGATTATAGTGAATGTAGATAAAAATGCTAAAATTGAGGACATTATTAACAACAATCTTGACGAAATTAAATTAGAAGTGTTGGCAGAAAAGGTAGAATTTGGTAAAATGAGTGGGTATAGTAAAGAGTGGAATATCAACGGTGAAAACGTAAGTTTAGGCGTTGAGAAGATCTCTTAAATAAAAGAGCAGTAAATTGTTTATAATTAAGGGGGACGGTGTATAAAGCATACCGTTCCCCTAATTGGAAATGGAGAGAAAATGGCAAGTAAGAATTTAGTTAGTAAAGAGGAAGAATTCAAGTCAGAGTTTAAGCGTAGAGTTAAGGATGAGGCAAAAATGCTCTATCGTAAGACTTTAGACGAAGTAAGTGACAGACATAAGTTTGTATGTGTTGCTTACGCAGTAAAGGATATTGTAATTGACCAGTGGATTGCTACACAGAAGGCATATGATAAAGCGGATGGGAGAACACTTTATTACCTTTCTATGGAGTTCCTCATGGGAAGAGCATTGGGTAATATGATAATCAATTTATCAAGCAGAAATGAAATTAAGGAAGCAATTGAGGAATTGGGACTTGACCTTAATGTTATTGAGGATCAGGAACCTGATGCGGCTCTTGGAAACGGTGGTCTTGGAAGACTTGCAGCATGTTTCCTTGACAGCCTTGCCACACTTAATTATCCGGCATATGGATGTGGAATCAGATATAAATACGGAATGTTCCAGCAGAAGATTGAAGATGGATTCCAGAAGGAAATTCCGGAGGATTGGTTAAGACATATTAATCCGTTAGAAATTAAACGTGAAGAATATGCATGTGAAGTAAGATTTGGTGGTCACGTTAATATTGAATACAGGGATGGAAGAAACTTCTTTGTTCAGGAAGGATATCAGGCAGTAATGGCTGTTCCTTACGATATGCCTATAGTTGGATATGGAAATAATGTAGTAAATACCCTTAGAATATGGGATGCAGAGCCTGTTGTACATTTTAACCTTGAAGAGTTTGACAAGGGTGCATATATGGCAGCAGTTGAGCAGGAAAATCTGGCAAAGACAATTACAGAAGTTCTTTATCCTAATGACAATCATTATGCAGGAAAAGAACTTAGACTTAAACAGCAGTATTTCTTTGTTTCTGCTTCACTTCAGACAGCAATTAAGAAATATTTGAAAAATCATGATGATATAAAGAAATTATATGAAAAAGTAGTTTTCCAGATGAACGATACACATCCGACTCTTACAGTAGCAGAACTTATGAGACTGTTAATGGATGAATATTATTTAGGATGGGATGACGCATGGAAAGTTACAACAAAGTGCGTAGCTTATACTAACCATACAATTATGAGCGAAGCTCTTGAAAAGTGGCCAATTGAATTGTTCTCAAGACTTCTTCCAAGATGTTACCAGATTATTGAGGAAATCAATAGGAGATTCTGTCAGGAAATTGAGCAGAAGTATCCTGGAAATCACGAAAAGGTTGCAAAGATGGCTATTATTTATGATGGTCAGGTTAAAATGGCACATCTTGCTATTTGTGCAGGTTATTCAGTAAACGGTGTTGCAAAGCTTCATACTGAAATTCTTAAAAAGCAGGAGCTTAAAGATTTCTATGAAATGATGCCGGAGAAGTTTAATAACAAAACAAACGGAATCACTCAGAGAAGATTTTTACTTCATGCAAATCCACTTTTAGCTGACTGGGTTACAAATAAGGTGGGAGATGACTGGATAACAGACCTTCCAAAGATTAAGGGAATTGAAATTTATGCTGATGATAAAAAGGCACAGGCAGAGTTTATGAATATTAAATATCAGAATAAATTACGTCTGGCTAAATATATTAAACAGCATAACGGAATTGAAGTAGACCCGAGATCAATATTTGACGTACAGGTTAAGAGACTTCACGAATATAAACGTCAGTTACTTAATATTTTGCATGTTATGTATTTGTACAATCAGATTAAAGATCATCCGGAAATGGAATTCTATCCAAGAACATTTATTTTCGGAGCTAAAGCAGCAGCAGGATACAAGATTGCAAAACTTACAATTAAATTAATAAACAGTGTTGCTGATGTTATTAATAATGATGCATCAATCAACGGAAAAATTAAGGTTGTATTTATTGAAAATTACCGTGTATCAAATGCAGAAATTATATTTGCAGCATCTGATGTCAGCGAACAGATTTCTACTGCATCTAAAGAAGCTTCAGGAACAGGTAATATGAAGTTTATGTTAAACGGTGCTTTAACATTGGGAACAATGGATGGAGCTAATGTGGAAATTGTTGAAGAAGTTGGTGCAGAGAATGCATTTATTTTCGGTATGTCATCTGATGAAGTTATTAGTTATGAAAATAACGGCGGATATGATCCAATGGAAATTTTCAATTCAGATATGGATATTAGAAGAGTGCTTATGCAGTTAATTAACGGCTTCTATTCACCACAGAATCCTGAATTGTTCAGACCTATTTACAATTCACTTCTTACAAAAGAAGAGACAGGTGTTGCTGACAGATACTTCATCTTAAAGGATTTCCGTTCTTATGCAGAAGCACAGAAGAAGGTAGAAGAAGCTTACAGAAACGAAGAAGGCTGGGCTAAATCAGCTATACTTAATGTTGCAAATGTAGGCAAGTTTACATCTGACAGAACAATTGAAGAATATGTTGATGATATATGGCATCTTCAAAAAGTTGAAGTAAAGATGGACTAATTGAATATATGAAATTATAAAAAAAGATATATGCAGTGTTTAAGGGCTGCATATATCTTTTTTTGTGAGCTAAGGCAGGTTGAGGAGATGCTACATACTGGGGCAAATGTGTTATGAGAGGCTTACCTGCCGGTTTCTGTTGATTTTAAGTGAAATAAGGATAATTACAGGATTCTAGATTTTGTAAATGTGAAAAGAAATTAAGATATGCTCCTAAGGGCAGTATTTATGCTATTGAAAATAAAAATACATATCAGTATTATTGGCAAAGAGAGGACGGAACCCGACAATATATTAATAAAAGTAATAAGGACATAATTCCGAAGCTTGTTCAGAAAGAATATGAAAAAAGGGTATGGACAATTATTCAAAATAATCGGAATTGTATAGAGAATATGCTAAACAAATATGAGTTTAAAGAGACAATGAAGGCGTATGAAGATATTTCTCACAAGAAAAAAATGTTTATAACCCCTTATGTATTATCAGATAAAGAATATGCTGTTACATGGCAACAGGAGCAGAATGAATTAAAAGAACAAAACATGAGTAAAGTAAGTGAAAAGTATATTTTAATTGGTGGAGATAATGCAATAATAACTGAAAAAGGGGAGGCGGTTCGCTCAAAGTCTGAAAAGATAATTGCTGATAAATTATATATGAAGAAAATACCATATGTTTACGAGCAACCCTTGTATTTAAAGGGATATGGATATGTGGTGCCGGATTTCAAAATACTCAATGTAAGAACAAAAAAAGAATATTATCTGGAGCATTTTGGAATGATGGATGATTATGAATATGCGAAAAATGCAATAAAGAAAATAGAATGTTTTCAGAAAAATGAGATATATCCCGGGGAAAAACTGCTGATAACCTTAGAGGCATCAGATTCACCGCTCAATATGATTATTTTAGAAAAAATGGTAAATAAGTATCTTTTGTAATGTAATATGTACACGTCTTTTTTGACATTATTACAAATATATTATAAAGAACACATATATGGGAGAAAAAAGATTAAAGTAAAAAATAAATATGTAATTTTGTATGGAACCTTAGTTATATTATTTCCGGTGATACTTACAATGCTTTTAGGCAGGATTAATAGCAAACCGGAAAATGATAATAATATAGTTTTGTCAGGTAAGTATGTAATCTTATCTGATGATACAGTTACAAAAAAAATAGATGTAGAATATTTTATTCCCTGTGTATTAATGGCGCAGTTACCTATTGACAGCCCTCAGGAGCTATTAAAGGCACAGGCGGTGGTAATAAGAACATATATTATAAATAAAATGGGAAAGAAGGACTCAATAAATGCAAAGGAATTGTCCTTACCTTATATAAGCTATGGAAAGCTGAGGGAGATGTGGTTTGCTAAATATAAAAAGAATAATTTGAGAAATATAAGGGGAATATTATGTAACATATCAGGAATGGGAAAAAGCATACCCTACAGGGAAAATACACAATACTTATATGGAATTATTAAAAAAACAAATGGCATGGTGTTAAAAAGTAATGGTGAGATAATACTTCCTCTATTTCATCAAACCAGTAACGGACAAACCAGAAGTGGCAGTGAAGTTCTGGGAAAAAAATATGAATACTTAAAAAGAGAAAAATGCGGGAATGATATTCAGCAGGAAAATTACATAGGAATAAAATATTTTGAAACCGGGGAGTTTGGAAATGTGCTTAAGGAACAGGGAATTATAGCCTATAAAGATAAGAAGGAAATTTTTGTGGACAAAAATGTTAGTACAAAGGAGCTGTTAGGGCTTATTGATATTAGCAACAGGGACAAAAGCGGCTATGTGAAAATTGTAAAAATCGGAGATACGGTTGTGGAAGGAGGTGTTTTTGCAAAGGCTCTGGGATTGCAATCCACTGACATGACTATTGAAGAATATGAAAAGGGGATAAGAATTACCACAAAAGGTGTAGGTCATGGCTTTGGAATGAGTCTTACATATGGTGCAGGCCTTGCAGGGGAAGGAAAAACCTGGAAGGAGATTTTGGAAAGGTTTTATGATGCTTCTATAGTGGAAAATTAAAATTAATTGCATAAATTTGTAATATAGCGGTCATACTATCAATGAGGTGATGAGTATGGATAAGAAATTTATTGCAGCAATCGTTGTCTGCGTGATGGCATTAACAGTAGTGGCCACAGGAACATATTTTATAGGACAGAAAGGTCAGAGAAATGTCGTTAATTTAAAAAAAGCAGAAAACGTTGCAACTACTGCAGATGATAAAAATGTAGAAGCAGCACAGAATGTAGTTGAAGAAACAACAACAGAAGGGGACCGTGTGGCAGATTTAGAAAGCTACTTTGGAACGGTAAAAAATGACACTAATGTAGCAGATGCAAATAAGGTAGTAGACGAAAACACTGAATCAAATGCCAAAGGTGATGATTATATGTATGGCTTGTCAGAAGCTGCTGCAGCACAAATAAAATCTCTTAAATTTGACAAAAACAGTAAGTTGTTGTGGCCGGTAGAGGGAAGCATATTAATCCCTTATGATATGGAAAGCACTGTATATTATTCAACATTAAATGAATACAAGTGTAATCCGGGCATTGTAATCCAAAGTGCTAAGGGTACTGCAATTAAAGCGGCAGCAGCCGGAGTTATTACTGCTATTGATGAAGATGACGAGTTGGGAGTATGCATAAATCAGGCAATTGGTAATGGGTATATTGCAACCTATGGACAGATAGTAAATCCTGAGGTGGCAGCCGGAGATTATGTTGAGGCAGGTCAGACAATTGCTTATGTTAATTCTCCTACAAGATATTACACAAAAGAAGGAGACAATGTCTACTTTGGAATAGCTAAAGATGGTGAAACTGTTGACCCGTTAAATTTTATTAATTATGAAGATTAACAGTAACACTTAACTAAAAACTGAATAGAATAAGATTATGAAAAGTCTATTGGCTGTATTTATAGGGTGCAGCAGGCAATAAGGTATTTACCTGTTGCTTTAAATAGATTTGGCTGTCATAGATGCAAAAAAGCAAATATGGCAGCTTTTTTTTTATTGCCTAAAGTTTGCCAAATTAATTAAAATGAATTACAATTATTCTGTTAGAGATTATTAATGTACGGAGGATGAACATGGGAAAATATATTATGGCATTAGACCAGGGAACCACCAGCTCAAGAACTATTTTATTTGATAAAAAAGGCAGAATTATAGCCCAGGCAAATAAAGAATTTGAACAGATTTTTCCTAATCCCGGCTGGGTTGAGCACAATCCTGAGGAAATATGGATGACACAGCTTCTCACCATGGAAGAGGTAATGAAGGAATCAGGAGCCACAGGAGAGGATATAGAGGCCATAGGAATAACGAATCAGCGTGAAACCACAGTGGTTTGGGACAAAGATACAGGAAAACCTATATATAATGCAATTGTATGGCAGTGCAGAAGAACGGCAGATATAGTTGATGATTTAATAGCTAAAGGCTATAAGGACGAAATAAGACAAAAAACAGGTTTAGTGCCTGATGCATATTTTTCAGGAACAAAAATTAAATGGATATTAGACAACGTTAAGGGAGCAAAGGTTAAGGCGCAAAAAGGGCAGCTCTTATTTGGAACAATTGATTCATGGCTTATGTGGAAATTAAGCGGCGGTGAAATTCATGCTACAGATTACACCAATGCAGGAAGAACCATGATTTTTAACATAAAACAGTTAAAGTGGGATGAAGATTTGCTAAAAATTCTTGATATTCCCCAAAATATGTTACCGGAGGTAAAGCCTTCCAGCGGAGTCTTCGGATATACTAAAGAGGATATTTTGGGCAAAAAAATTCCTATAAGCGGTGTGGCAGGAGACCAGCAGGCAGCACTTTTCGGACAGGGGTGCTTTAACAGGGGAGATGTAAAAAATACATATGGGACAGGATGCTTTTTGTTAATGAATACGGGCAATACTCCGGTAGAGTCAAAAAACGGTTTGATTACTACCATTGCCGCATCTACAGATAAGGCAGAGTACGCTTTAGAAGGCAGTGTGTTTGTGGCAGGTGCATCCATTCAGTGGTTAAGGGACCAAATGCGAATGATTGACAATGCATCAGACAGTGAGGATGTGGCTTCAAAGGTTTCTGATTCAGGAGGAGTGTATGTAGTTCCGGCATTTACCGGTATGGGAGCTCCATATTGGAAACAGGAAGCAAGAGGAACAGTAGTGGGAATAACAAGAGGCACTAAAAGGGAGCATTTTGTAAGGGCAACCCTGGAATCTCTTGCATACCAGACATATGATGTATTAAAGGCAATGGAACAGGATTTCGGAGATGAAATAACCTCCATAAAGGTTGACGGTGGAGCCTGTGCAAACAATCTTTTAATGCAGTTTCAGTCAGACATTACAGGAAAGACCGTTGCAAGACCTAAAGTAATAGAAACTACAGCCCTTGGTGCGGCATATCTTGCAGGACTTGCTACAGGATATTGGAGTAGTAAGGCGGAGATAGTGGAGAATATGGAAATTGACAGAAGATTCCAGAGAAAAATGGATGAAAATATTGTGGAAAAGAAAATTGCAGGATGGAAAAAGGCTGTAGACTGTGCTATTTTCTACGCAGAATCTTAAAACTGATAATATAATTTTTGCATAAATTGGGCATATTAATAATACCATTCACTGCTATAATGTATTTTGATGTGGAAGAATTTTATACATTAAAAGAGGAGGCTATTATGTATTCAGAAATTACAAAGCAGGCAGAAAATATTGCCAATGAAATTATAGAAAAGGCAAAATTAAAAAAAGGACAGATTCTTGTGGTGGGATGCTCCTCTAGTGAAGTTTGTGGTGACAAAATAGGAAGCAATTCTAATTTGGAAGTTGCCAAGGCATTGTTTAAAGGATTGTACAGTGTGCTGGAAGAAAAGGGAATATACTTAGCAGCACAGTGTTGTGAACATCTTAACAGGGCAATAGTAGTGGAGAGAGAAGCAGTTCCTTTTGCAGAAATTGTTAACGTTGTGCCACAGCCAAAGGCAGGTGGTTCTTTTGGAACTACGGCGTATAAGACATTTAAGAATCCTGTTGTGGTGGAAGAAATAAAGGCTGATGCAGGAATTGATATTGGCGGCACTCTTATAGGAATGCATTTAAAGAAGGTTGCAGTTCCGGTACGTCTGGAAAACAATAAGTTAGGAGAAGCCCTGGTTTTGGCAGCAAGAGTAAGACCAAAATATATTGGCGGTGAAAGAGCTGTTTATGATGACAAATTAATGTAGAAATATAAAAAATATATTTTTCCGGGAGTTAATAATATCATATTTAAAAAGAGTGATGTAATCCGAATAACACGGACTACATCATTTTTTATTGTGCGGACTTTAGACATAGAAAAAGACTCTGGCTGATTACAGTCAAAGTCTTTTTTTCTATCATTGCAATGCCTTATACAACCTGGGCATTTTTATATTATCACAATTATTTACTTTATATTTCGCTATATCCGTAGCCGTTTACTAAGGCATCAACAGACTGACCGGCTTTACACATAGGGCAGTCATGGGATGGATATGCCTCATAGTTTGGAATATCCTCAGCTCTGAACAAAGCATCGATTCTGTGTCCGTCAATGGAATCTACAGCACTGAAAATGGCGGATATCCCCTGAAGAATACCACCGTAATATTCAATACATTCAATACTGGTTCTTACTGTTTTGCCGGTAGTGGCAGAAGCTAAAAGAAGCAGTACGTTTTTTCCGTAAATTTCAGGCTTTAAATTATCCCTGAAAATCATCTGACCGTTGGCATTAAACTCAGGAGTAACCACATAAATAGTCTTGTGGGCGTTCATGGATAATACTCCGGAACGGCTTAGTTCACTGGCAAGAAATGCACCTATGACTTCGCAATTGTCAAGGCATACAATAGTATCGATAGGTTTTCCCATAACATTGTAGTAATCCTTTAGAGCAATGGCGATACGTTCAGCCTCGTTCTGACGGGTTTTCATGGTAGTCATATCCAGATAATAATTTAAGTGTGAATGTGTAGTAACAAAATGACCGTTAATTACCTTAATGGCAATATTTCTGTCTTTTCTGGCATAATATTTAACAATCTTGTTTTTAATCATAGAATTGTCCTCCCTGCTTGTAAATATTTAGTTTTATTCCGACCATAACTATAAGGATATTATACATACAAGAGAAGCTTTTTTCAATGAAAAAAATACTGAAATGAGAAAATTCCACTTCAGTATTTTATATAATCTGTATTAAATAATTTTATTTGCTTGCAATGTTTTTCTTTTCCCTAAAAGCCATAATCTTAGTTATTATAAAGGCAATGAAAATAAGTATAAGCTCTGCCACAGTTGCCCATAATCTTGAAATAATAGATACGATTACAACGTAGCTGTTAGGCATTATAAGAGCAAGTCCAACAGCAATGATACCTTCTCTTACTCCAAGACCTGAAACAGTGAAAATGGCGAGAATACCGATTATTGCAGACAATCCATAAATTCCACCACAGTAAAGGGCTTCACTGATTGGAACCGGATAAATGGAATAAACAAGCATGTAAAATCCCATTCCAACTATAAGCCAGTTACCAATAAATAAAACAACAACCTTAATCATCTGAAGATATGTCATTGGAATTTCCATATCATCCTTCTTAATGGCTTTTCCAAGGATTCTTAAAAAGAAGTTAATAATCTTTGGATTAATACAGATAAAGAAAACAACAATAAGAGCAACAACTGCCCACATGTAATCCTTTAAAACTGCATTAGGGAAAAAGAACAGAGATATAAGAAAGAGAAAAGCAGCTCCTAAGAGAGTGCATATGTTTTCAAGGAAAAAGCATATAGTAACTTTTCTCATTTTAACTCCGGCTTTTTCGTATGCCGGAATACGTGCAGCTAACATAAAGACCTTCCCCGGAATGTATTTCCCAAGAATGGAGTAAAGATAGCTGACTACCGCATCCTTATATTTAATAGATGAATCATTTAAATAAGTTATATAATGCCACAGTGACGCAAGAGTTATCTTGTAAATAAAATAGAAAATCATTGACAGGGCAAAAACACCCCAGTTCATTTTAAAATCAAGCTTCTTAATGTCATCAATGTTTGTGGCAAAATATTTTGCAAGAAAAATCACTACAAGAATAAGGAAAACAATTTTACTTATTTTGAGAATTTTATCTTTGTTATTTTTAAAATATTGTTTCATTATAATCTCCTAAAAACTAAGAAGTACCCTTATAAAGCACATATAGTAGTAAATAAACCAGGTTGGTTTTTTAGCAAGCTTATCGTAGTGCTTTTCTGAATACTTTTTGTTCTTTTCTGCAAGACGGAAGGCAAGCCTGTGATTCCATTTACATTTATCAGAGGTATCAAGTGCGGCATTCATCTTAGCCTTAGCAGCATTAAACTTAAATACTAAAGCACGTTTCTGGCTTCTTACCATATCTCTGTCGCTAATATGCTCTGCATAAATGTCACCGTCTTTAATGGCACGTTCAAGAAAATCATAAGCCTTCTGAGTTCTGATAACACAGCTTGTGTGTTTAATAGGATTGCCCTTCATTTCTTTAAGCCAAATATCACCAAAGCTTATATCACTGGAATTAGCATAGTGATCCTGACAGTACATACAACTGTCTTTTTCAAAAAAGTAGGCATTTTTGTAAGCACAAATAGTTTTTGAATATGAAAACTGCTTTTCGCTGCCGTCTTTGTATATAACACTTGAGGTACCACGCCAATGTCCACGTCTGTAATAAAGACGGGTAGCATCCACAGATGGAATGCCTGACTTCTCCATGGAAAGAGTAGTAGCTTTTGGTGAGTGGGTACCACTGCAATATAATCCAAGTTTAAGAACAACCTTCTCTCTTAAAGCATCGTCCTTTTTTAGTATGGCATCTAATCCACGAAGCATACAAGGTGTCATAACAACCGCAACTTTTCCGTTAAAATTCTTTATTACATCAATATGTTTTAGAAGAGGAATAGTCATGTAAACAGAAGATGAAGCATCGCGTATTTCTTCTTCTGTAGTTGCAACATAAGTCTTGTATGTTAATTCACCGTTTACAAAATCAGTTTTAGTGACCCATGCACCATCAATGTCTCCGTGCTTTAACAGATTACAAAGTAATGATGTAACCATACCGCCGGAAGCTGCATTGGCTCTGATTCCCTCATTGGTTCCATATCCCTTCTTACATCCTATATGAGGACCGATATATTTATCAGGGTTTTTAAAATCCAGAAGTTTAGCTTTTTTGTAAGGCTTTGCCATAATTTCGTCAATGATTTCGCTAATGTATTTAATATTATTTCTTGAACTTGCAAGAACACTGTCAAGATTTTTGTCAAGCTTTTTACGAATATCATCTTCTGCTGAAACAAAGTCGTTAAAGCTTTTTTCAAGCTCTGACAATTCCAATTTAGAAAAGTCAATGGCGTACTGACCCAGCTCAAACATATCAAGAACTTCCTGATATTTATGACTCCAGCCAATAAGAAGTACAGGAACCTTCTGCTCAAGGGAACCAATCATGGCATGGAATCTTGAAGCTACCAGAAAACGGCATTTTCCGATATATGCCCTGATTTCTTCTGCATCCATTTCCTTGTGATACCAGCGAACCTTATCCTTGTCAGCTACATCAGCATAAATGGCATCTCCCACCATCAGGTCATTGTTTCTTGACTTTTCACTGTTAACTCTTGCAGCATTGGCAATTAGAACAACATTATATCCTTTAGAATTTAACCAGTTAATAAAAGAAACCATGGTATCCTTGTAGGCAATTCCCATTTTTGTACATTTCTTCTCCACAACTGAACTAATGGAAAGCCCCACAACATTGTCATTGTAAAAAGAATCTTCACTGCAAACCCTGTTTACTTCCTCATTCCAATATGGACTGTCTTCCATGGAAAAAGCTCCGTCGGCGCAGAGCTTTACATTATCCTTAACGCCGATGCCCATAAGGTTATCATAGGTTTTCTGACCACGGGCACAGATAAGTTTTAACTTTGGCAAAATCCATTTAGCAAGAAATTTGTTATATGGATTTTTGAAAGTACCAAGAGCCTGTGAATATTTAACAACGGGAGTTCCTACAAGCATAGGAACAGCGGCACATACAAAAGCGTATGTGTTCATTACAAATCCACGGCTGTCTACAAAAGAAATACCTGCTTCGTCTACAACCAAATCGGTTTTTAAGTAAGTTTTTATTATTTTATTTTTTGCAATAAGTTTTTTTATAGGAGGACACCATTTTAAAAGCTTATATAAAACTGCCAAAGGAAAAGCTATAAATAGAAGCTGTTCCGGTTTGGTAGAAGTTATATTAATAAAGTCGTAAGGCAACTGCTTTTTGTCCTCGCCCGGATACACAGACATAAGATTAATGTTAAGTCTGTCGCCGTAAATATCATGCAACTGCTTTATTGAACTTTGAAGCATTGCGGCAGCTCCCTTGTTACCACTGTATGAAGCTGCAGTAATGCCGATAAAAACGTCTCTCATTTATTTCTGCTCCTGCTTGTCTTTTTCAGAATCATAATCTAATTTACGTACATGATACTGTACATCCTCAAGAATCTTTCGGTTAGCTGCAATGTTGTCAGCCTGAAGTGCAATAATAAATGTCTGAACACCCATAAGAATGAATGTGCTTGCTAATATAAGCGACTGGATGTGACCATTTCCACTTCCCATAAACATATATACAAGGAATCTTATTCCAAGGGCAACACCTAAAAGAAAAAGGATTCCACCTATAATTCCAAAGAACTTAAGAGGCTTGTACATCATAAATGATCTTACAATAGTAACAGTGGAACGCTTAACATAACCAAACATACTACTGAATAATCTTGATTTTCTAAGTTCAGGGTTAGTTCTGATAGGAACAGATGTCATTGCCATCTTTGTTCTTCCTGCCTGAACAATAGTCTCTAAAGTATATGTGTATTCATTTACAACATTAAGTCTCATAGCAGCTTCACGGCTGTATGCCCTAAATCCGCTAGGAGCATCAGGAATATCTGAATGAGATGCAACTCTTACAGTCCAGCTTCCTAAATGCTGAAGTTTTTTCTTTAAAGGTGAGAAATGTGCCGTGTTATCAATAGGACGTTCACCTATTACAATGTCAGCTTTTTCGTCTAAGATAGGACGAACAAGTTTCTCAATATCATCTCCGCAATACTGATTATCAGCATCAGTGTTTACAATAATATCTGCACCATTTCTAAGACATGCATCAAGTCCTGCCATAAATCCCTTAGCCAGGCCTTTATTCTGTTTAAAGTTTACTACATAGTTTACTCCCCAGTTCTTTGCAACTTCTACAGTATTATCCGCACTGCCGTCATTGATAATTAAGTATTCGATTGTGTCAATACCGTCAATGTGTTTAGGCAAATCATTTAAAGCGATTTCCAAAGTTTCTGCCTCGTTATAACAAGGCACCTGAATAATAAGTTTCATTGTTTTCTCCTTATTAATAGTTTCTTTTATCCATAATCACATAGATAGAGTTAGTATAAGTCCCGTGACGAAAAATGTCAACGTAACAAATTTTTAATTATGATGTGAATATGATACTAATTATTATTAACTTCTTTCTAATTAAAATTGACATTTGATTAGATATTTTTTAAGATATAAGTTAAGTGTAAAAATTATGCCTTTTTGTGTGGAGGGCATAGTACAAGGAGGTAATGATGGCTAATATCATTTCAGATGAAACAATTGAGTATGTTGGAATTTTGGCAAAGCTGGAATTGTCTGACGAAGAAAAGGAAAAAGCAAAAGCAGATATGGGGAAAATGCTTGACTATATTGATAAGTTAAATGAATTAGATACAAGCAGTGTTGAGCCTATGAGTCATGTTTTTCCTGTTAGCAATGTATTCAGGGAAGACGTTGTAACAAATGGCGATGACAGGGACAATATATTAAAGAATGCACCGGAAGAAAGAGATGGTGCTTTTGTAGTTCCAAAAACTTTTGAAGAATAATAGTTTTTATAAACATTAGGAGATTTGTATATGAGTTTAATGAGTTTAACAGCTGTTGAACTGGGAAAGAAGATTAAGAGCGGCGAAGTTAAGGTTAAAGATGCGGTTTTTGATGCATTCGCCCAGATTGAAGCAGTGGAGGAAAACATTAACAGTTATGTTACTGTTTTAAATAAGGAAGAGATTTTAAAAAAAGCAGAAGAAGTGCAGAAAAAGATTGATGCAGGAAAACTTACATCACCTCTTGCAGGTGTACCTGTGGCAATAAAGGATAATATGTGTACAGAGAATGTTTTAACTACATGTAGTTCAAAGATTCTTTCAAATTTTTATCCCACATATACGGCAGAAGCGGTTTTGAAGTTAGAAGAAGCCGGTGCCATTATAATAGGAAAGACTAACATGGACGAATTTGCCATGGGAAGTACAACGGAAACATCCTATTATGGAGTAACAAAGAATCCATTTAATACGGAACATGTTCCGGGAGGTTCTTCAGGTGGTTCCTGTGCGGCAGTTGCAGCAGAGGAATGTTCATACGCTTTAGGTTCAGACACCGGTGGTTCCATAAGACAGCCAAGTTCTTTCTGTGGAGTAACAGGTATTAAGCCAACATACGGAACAGTTTCCCGTTACGGACTTATTGCCTATGGTTCATCTCTTGACCAGATTGGACCGGTAGCAAAGGATGTTACTGACTGTGCTACAATTCTTGAAACAATAGCAGGATATGATTCAAAGGATTCTACATCAGTTAAAAGAGAAAAATATGATTTTGCATCAGCCCTTGTAGATGATGTGAAGGGAATGAAGATTGGTATCCCAAAGGATTATTTTGGAGAAGGTCTTGATAAAGAAGTAAAAGAAAGCATAATGAATGCCGTAAAGGTATTAGAAGAAAAAGGTGCCATAGTTGAAGAGTTTGATTTAAGTCTGGTTGAATATGCCATTCCTGCATATTATGTTATTGCGGCAGCAGAGGCAAGCTCAAACCTTGCAAGATTTGACGGAGTAAAATATGGCTATAGAACTAAGGAATATGATGGTCTTCACAATATGTACAAAAAAACACGTTCTGAAGGATTTGGTGAGGAAGTAAAAAGAAGAATAATGCTTGGCTCATTTGTTTTAAGTTCAGGATATTATGATGCATATTACTTAAAGGCACTTAGAACAAAAGCCTTAATAAAGAAAGCTTTTGATGAGGCGTTTGCTAAGTATGATGTGATTATCGGACCGGCGGCACCTACTACAGCACCAAAGTTAGGGGATAGTTTGTCAGACCCGATTAAAATGTACCTTGGAGATATATATACTATTTCCGTCAACTTAGCAGGTCTTCCGGGAATCTCGGTTCCTTGCGGCATGGATAGTAAGGGACTTCCAATTGGAATGCAGATTATTGGAGACTGCTTTAAGGAAAATAATATAATAAGAGCAGCATATGCATTTGAACAGTCAAGAGACTACAACAGATGTGATATTGCCAAAGAAAGAGATTAGGAGGGAGCAAAATGAAAGCATACGAGACAGTCATTGGACTTGAAGTTCATGTAGAGTTAGCAACGAAAACAAAAATATTCTGCTCCTGTTCAACGGAATTTGGAGGAGCACCAAATACACATACATGCCCTGTTTGTACAGGTATGCCGGGTTCACTCCCTGTTTTAAATAAGCAGGTGGTTGAGTACGCAATGGCAGTAGGACTTGCTACAAATTGTGACATTACAAGAAACGGAAAATTTGACAGAAAGAATTATTTCTACCCGGACAATCCACAAAACTATCAGATTTCCCAGTTGTACAAGCCTATTTGTACTAACGGATACGTTGAAATCAAAGGTGATAATGGAGAAACTAAGCAGGTTAGGATACATGAAATTCATATGGAGGAAGATGCGGGAAAATTAATTCATGACGATTTTTACGATTGCTCATTAGTGGATTTAAACCGTTCAGGTGTGCCTCTTATTGAAATTGTATCTGAACCGGATATGAGAAGTGCAGATGAGGTTGTTGCTTATCTTGAAAAGCTTCGCCTGATTATTCAGTATCTTGGAGCATCTGACTGTAAACTTAATGAAGGTTCCATGAGAGCTGATGTAAACTTATCAGTCAGAGAGGTTGGAGCTAAGGAATTTGGTACAAGAACTGAAATGAAGAATCTTAACTCATTTAAGGCAATTGCCCGTGCCATTGAAAATGAAACGGAAAGACAAATTGATTTAATTGAAGCAGGTGAGAAGGTTATTCAGGAAACAAGAAGATGGGATGATACAAAGGAGTATTCCTACGCAATGCGTTCGAAGGAAGATGCTCAGGATTACAGATATTTCCCTGACCCTGATTTAGTTCCTGTAATTATCAGTGAAGAGTGGCTTCAGGAAGTAAAATCCCGCGAGCCTGAATTTAGAGACGAAAAAATGGCAAGATATGTGGAAGAGTTTGAACTTCCTGAATATGATGCGGATATTATCACATTGTATAAGCCTTTAGCTGATTTATTTGAAGAAACAGTTGCCCTTGGCAACAAGCCTAAAGAAGTAAGTAACTGGATTATGGGCGAAACAATGAGACTTTGCAAGGAGGAAGGCATTGATCCTGACCAGATAAAGTTCTCAGCAGCAAATCTTTCAAAGCTTATTAAGCTTATTGAAGATAGTGTTATCAACCGAGGCGCTGCAAAAGAAGTTTTTGAAGAAATGTTTAAGACAGACGTTGATCCTGAAAAGTACGTGGAAGAACATGGCATGAAGCAGGATAACGACGAGGATGCTTTAAGAGAAATAGTAAAGAAAGTTATTGAGGAAAATCCAAAGGCAGTGGAAGATGTACGCTCCGGAAAAGGTAAGGCAATTGGTGCTTTAGTAGGTCAGACTATGAAGGCAACCCAGGGCAAGGCAAATCCGGCAGTGGTAAATAAATTATTAAAGGAACTTTTATAATTAAGACAGCAAATTAAATAGAGGAATAGGGAAAGGGTGTTCTGGTAATAGGTGTTTTGGATTGAACCCATGCCAGGGACAATTTAAAAAATCTATAGGAATTTTAAATTGTATCATTCCCAGATGACTATAAAAGAATTAAGTTCAAAACATAAAAGGGTTAAGTTCTGCGATTAGGCAGGATTTGATCCTTTTTTTGTTTATAGTTATGGACAAGACAATTAACCAGGAAAATTGTGATTTTGTGAGAATATCCTGGTAGAAATTGTTGCTTCACAAGTTATAATCATGGAGGATGACCAGGAAAATAGCAATTTCACATGAAAATCCTGGTAGTAGTCGGCCATTCATCGGCTGTAATCAAAGAAATGAACCAGGAAAATAGCAATTTCATAGAGAAATCCTGGCAGGAGTCGGTCATTCACCGGTTATAAGTAGTCAAACAAACCGGGAAAAAGCAATTTTATAGTTATATCCCGGTAGAAATTCATATTTTATTTATTATGTAGTAGCCCGGTACACCTCACTAGAGTTAATTTCAACTATTACAGAACCCTCACATCAAGCATTACTTTTGTATTTCCCTTGCATCTTCCACGCATCTTCCACTTCAAAAGTGCTTCAAAAACACGCATCTTACGCATGCATCTTCACCTTCAAAATCAGTATTGATTTTCTTTCACCTTAGAATTATAATGTATGCGTGGTGTCAAAGCCGCAACTGAAAAATATTTTAGACTTATGAAGGAGAAAGGTGAAAAATAAATAGATTTATTTTCATTCTTCTCTTTTATTTTTTTGAGGGAGAAAATAATGGAACAGAGAGATGTTAGTATGACTTGGGAACCGGATAAGCCTCATGAAGAATGTGGAGTGTTCGGTATTTATGATTTTGATGGCAATGATATTGCTTCCACTATTTACTATGGATTATTTGCACTCCAGCACAGAGGGCAGGAAAGCTGTGGTATTGCAGTATCAGACACCAAAGGCCCGAGAAAAGTAGACCTGTTAAAAGGAATGGGACTTGTAAATGAAGTTTTTGACCAGAATAATATTAGCAGTCTAAAGGGAAATATAGGCGTGGGACATTGCAGATATTCCACAGCAGGTGACAGCATTCCAGGTAATGCACAGCCATTGGTACTTAACTATGTAAAGGGTACATTGATGCTTGCCCATAACGGAAATCTTATTAATGCCAATGAACTTCGTGAAGAATTAGCATATACAGGAGCTATTTTTCAAACAACCATCGATTCAGAAGTTATTGCTTATCTTATAGCAAGAGAAAGAATCAAAACCAAAACAGCTGAGCAGGCAGTAGTAAATGCAATGAAAAAACTTAAAGGTGCCTATGCTTTAGTTGTATCCAGCCCTAGAAAATTAATTGGTGCAAGAGACCCATATGGATTTAAACCCCTTTGCATTGGAAAAAGAGATAACGCTTACATTCTTGCGTCAGAAACCTGTGCCCTTGATACTATTGGTGCAGAATTTGTAAGAGACGTTGAACCGGGAGAGGTAGTAACCATAGACGAAAAAGGAATACGTTCTGACAAGTCTATGTGTCTTAAACCGGATGAACAGGCAAGATGTGTTTTTGAATATATATATTTTTCAAGACCGGATACATATATTGATGGCGTAAATGTTTACGACTCAAGAATTATGGCAGGTAAGTTCTTGGCAATGGACAGTCCGGTGGATGCAGACATAGTAGTTGGTGTTCCGGAATCAGGAAATGCTGCAGCAATGGGATACGCAATGCAGTCAGGAATACCTTATGGAACAGCATTTGTTAAAAACAGTTATGTGGGACGTACATTTATTAAGCCACAGCAAAAAAGCAGGGAGTCAAGTGTACGTGTTAAATTAAATGTGTTAAAGGAAGTAGTAAAAGGCAAGAGAGTTATTATGATTGATGACTCAATTGTAAGAGGAACTACAAGTGACAGAATTGTGCAGATGGTAAGAGATGCAGGAGCTACAGAGGTTCATATGCGTATCAGTTCACCGCCATTTATCAGTGAATGTTACTTTGGAACAGATATTCCATCTAAGGATCAGCTTATTGCAAATCATAGAACCATAGATGAAATAAGAGATGTAATCGGTTGTGACAGCCTTGGTTATTTAAAGGTTGAACGATTAGAGGAACTGTCCGGAGGACAGGCTATATGTAAAGGTTGCTTTACGGGAGAATATCCGTTAGAACCGCCTACTGAAGATATTAGAGGCGTATATCAGAAATAACAGCGCAAAGCGCAACAAGGAGGATTTATGAACGACAGATATAACAGTCCATTATCAGAGAGATATGCAAGTAAAGAAATGCAGTACATTTTTTCACCTGACATGAAATTTAAAACATGGAGAAAATTATGGATTGCCCTTGCAGAATCAGAGATGGAGTTAGGTCTCAACATTACTCAGGAACAAATTGACGAGTTAAAGGAACATGCAGAAGACATTAATTACGATGTTGCAAAAGAAAGAGAAAAAATCGTACGTCACGATGTAATGTCACATGTGTATGCATATGGTGTGCAGTGTCCTAAAGCTAAGGGAATTATTCACCTTGGTGCAACCTCATGTTATGTTGGGGACAATACAGACATTATTGTAATGACTGAAGCCCTTAAACTTGTTAGAAAGAAACTTATAAATGTAATTAATGAATTAGCTAAGTTTGCTGATAAATATAAATCACAGCCTACACTTGCCTTTACACATTTTCAGCCGGCACAGCCTACAACAGTTGGTAAAAGAGCAACATTATGGCTTATGGAATTAAAGCTTGATTTAGATGATTTAGATTATGTATTAGATGGAATGATGCTTTTAGGAAGTAAGGGAACAACAGGAACACAGGCAAGTTTCCTTGAACTTTTTGAGGGTGACCATGAAAAGATTAAAGAATTAGAAAAGAAAATTGCAAAGAAAATGGGATTTGAGAAGTGCTTCCCTGTATCAGGACAGACATATTCAAGAAAAATGGATACAAGAGTTCTTAATATATTAGCAGGTATTGCAGCAAGTGCTCACAAGTTCTCAAATGATATCAGATTATTACAGCACTTAAAGGAAATTGAGGAACCTTTTGAAAAAAATCAGATTGGTTCATCAGCTATGGCTTATAAGAGAAATCCAATGAGAAGCGAGAGAATTGCTTCATTGGCTAACTATGTAATGGTTACAGCATTAAATCCTGCCATTACATCAGCTACACAGTGGTTTGAGAGAACATTAGATGACTCAGCTAACAAGAGACTTAGTGTTCCGGAATCATTCCTTGCAATTGATGGAATTTTAGATTTGTACTTAAACGTTGTAGATGGATTGGTTGTTTATGATAAGGTTATTGAAAAGAGACTTATGAGTGAACTTCCGTTTATGGCAACAGAAAATATTATGATGGATGCAGTTAAGGCAGGAGGAGACAGACAGGAACTTCACGAGAAAATCCGTGAACTTTCAATGGAGGCAGGAGCTAACGTTAAGCAGAAGGGGCTTGATAACAACCTCCTTGAACTTATTGCTAATGATGAAGCTTTCAATATGTCATTAGAAGACCTTCAGAAAACCATGAATCCAAGTAAGTATGTGGGACGTTCACCTGAACAGGTAGACGAATTCCTTGCCAATGAAATAAATCCTATTTTAGAGGCAAACAAAGACATACTTGGAATGAGCGCGGAAATAAACGTGTAAATCCAAAGGTTGAAATAAAATAACTTTTCCAGCTCGCTGAGAAAAGTTATTTTATTAACAACCTGCAAACACATAAGGATGAAAAAATTTTCGCAAGAAAATTTTGAAAATCCGCATGTGTGCAGAATTGCGCAAGTTGCGAAGCAACGAAGCAATTCGTGGATTTACACGATATGCAGAATATAAAATGAAAGAGAGGAAACAAAATGAAACCTATTAAAGAAGGAAAAGTTAGGGAAATTTACGACAATGGTGACAGCCTTATTATGGTTGCAACTGACAGAATCAGCTGTTTTGATGTAATTCTTAAAAATGTAATTGAAAAGAAGGGAACAGTTCTTACACAGATGTC
Source organism: Eubacterium sp. CAG:161 (assembly GCF_000432355.1). Classification (NCBI taxonomy): domain Bacteria; kingdom Bacillati; phylum Bacillota; class Clostridia; order Eubacteriales; family Eubacteriaceae; genus Eubacterium; species Eubacterium sp. CAG:161. The sequence goes on along the minus strand of NZ_HF991852.1, from coordinate 20,236 downwards.
AAAATTCTGGTTTGACATGACAGAAGATATTGTACCTAATCATATGATTTCAGTTGATGTAAATGATATGCCTGAATTTTTCAGACAGCCTAAGTTTGATGGAAACAGCATGATGTGCAAGAAACTTCAGATGCTTCCAATAGAGTGTATTGTCCGCGGATATATTACAGGTAGTGGTTGGGCAAGTTATCAGGAAAATGGAACAGTTTGTGGAATTAAACTTCCTGAGGGATTAAAGGAATCAGATAAATTGCCTGAGCCGATTTACACACCATCAACAAAAGCAGAAATTGGTGATCATGATGAAAATATTTCATACGAAAAAAGTATTGAAGTATTAGAAAAGGAATTCCCTGGTAAAGGTGAGGAATATGCTTCAAAAATCAGAGATTACACAATTGCTCTCTATAAGAAATGTGCAGATTACGCATTAGAGCGTGGTATTATTATAGCAGATACAAAGTTTGAATTTGGCTTGGATGAAAATGGAAACATTGTTATTGGTGATGAAATGCTTACACCTGACAGTTCACGTTTCTGGCCGGCAGATGTATATGAACCGGGACATGGACAGCCTTCATTTGATAAGCAGTTTGCAAGAGACTGGCTTAAGGCAAACAAGGATAACAATTGGACACTTCCAAAAGAAGTTGAAGACAAAACAATTGCAATTTATCTCGAAGGATATGAGAAAATTACAGGAAAGAAGCTTTAATATTATCTTTACGTAATATAAACAGAAGAGTGCAGTTAGCGTTGACATATAGTTGTTAGCACTATCTGTACTTTTTGTATCTTTACGAACAGTTTAATTATTAAAAATAAACACTTTTAATAATTAAACAAATGTGGTAAAATTAATGACATATGTGTTAAAAGAGCGATTGATTTTATGCATTATGTATGAAATTAGAAGCTAAGCACAAAATTTAAAAGAGGAGAAACTAGTAAAATGTTTAAGAAATTTTTAGCAGTTGCTTTGTCAGCAACTATGGCATTAAGTTTTGTAGGATGTGGTTCTTCAAAGGACTCAAAGGGAATTGCCACAGATTACGGAACAATCTCATTGGCAGATTATAAGGGATTGGTAGTATATGAGGATGATATAGCCGTAACAGATAAAGAAGTGCAGTCATCTATAGATTCAGATTTATCAAGTCATTCAACTACTAAGACTGAAAAGAAGGGAACAGTTAAAGATGACTCATCTGTTGTATTCGATTTTGAGGGACAGATAGAAGTAAACGGAAAGAAAGTTGTATTTGATGGTGGTAGTGCACAGGATCAGACAGCTGATATGGCTAAATCAAC
>NZ_HF991852.1:0-18913 GCF_000432355.1 Eubacterium sp. CAG:161 | reverse complement strand
GATATGGCTACATCAACAGTAGGCGGAAGCACAATGATTGATGGTTTCGTTGCAGCATTAAAGGGTCATAAGGTTGGAGACAAGTTTACAAAGAAACTTAAATTCCCATCAAATTATGGCAAAACAACTCAGATTGATGGAAAAAATGTTGATTTATCAGGAAAAGATGTTTGGTTTACATTTACTGTAAAATCACTTCAGAAAAAAGTAAAGCCTGAACTTAATGATAAGTTTGTAAAAGAAAATTACAGCACAGAGAAGCTTACAACGGTTTCAGAATACAAGGATTACTTAAAGAAGAATTTAAGAAACAACAAGATTATGAACGGCGTTTGGGAATCATATGTTGATAAGTGTAAGGTAACTAAATACAATGACAAATCAATTACTGAATATGAATCATTATTTGAATCATTTATCCAGTCAAATTACAACACAGACTTAAAGTCATATAAGGAAGCATGTAGCATGTCAGACAAAGACTGGGATGATGATGTTAAGAAAGCTATGAAGGCTAAGATGATTCCATTTGCAATCCTTAAAAAAGAGGGTGTAGACTTTGACAAGATTTACGCTGAAAAGACAAAAGAACTTGCAAAGCAGTATTCTACGGAGGTTGAGTCATTAGAAGCACAGTATGATTCATACTATGGTGCAAGCTACGGTACAGACAGCTTAAAGTATGTGGTAGCTATGCAGCAGATTATTGATATTATTGCTGATAATGTTAAGGTAGAAAAGGGTTCAGCACCTACTACAGAGCCGGCTTCAACAGAAGCAGCTACAACAGCAGAGGCAACAACAGCTGAAGAAACAACAGCAAAATAATTAAAAAATCAGGATAGATACTTTTAATCATATGTAAATTTGTTATTTAATAAACAGTTTGGTTAATTTTTTAACAATAATGCGGTTTAGTGATGACAAACAAAAAAATGATGATATAATTGTGGCTATGATGTAGCAAGGGAGTTATAAGTTTTTTATAGCTCCCTTTTTTTCTGCATCAAAATACAAGCCAGGAGGAAGAATCATGAGAAAGCACAGAAGATTTACGAGAATGTTTGGGGCGTTAGCACTTTCATTGGCATTGGCAACTACATCAATTCCGGCGTTAGATATTAATTCTAATCAGGTATACGGAACTGAAAAGGTTGAAACACCAAGTGAAGTGGCAAAGTTGGAAAATATGTTTACAACCATTGATTTAATGGATGCGACCATAAGTGAACTGACACAGGCAATGGAAAAGGGACAGGTTACATCTAAGGAATTAGTGGAAATGTATATTGACCGAATTAATGCATATGATAAGCAATTAGAACTTAATTCAATAATATCCATAAATCCTGATGCGGTAGCTCAGGCAGAAGAGTTAGATAAGGAAAGAGCAAAAGGAAACATAAAGGGTAAATTACATGGAATCCCAATTATAGTAAAAGATAATTATGATGTTGGAGGATTACCTACAACCGCAGGGTGTAAGGCTTTAATGAACTCCATTGCACCGGATGATGCATTTGTAGTTAAAAAGTTAAAGGACGCAGGGGCAATTATTTTGGCAAAGGCAAATATGTCAGAATTTGCATCAAGTGGAAGAAACTCAAGAAGTACAATAGGCGGTGCGGTACATAATCCATATGATACAACAAGAACTCCGGCCGGTTCATCAGGTGGTACCGGTGTGGCAATAACTTCAAACTTTGCTGCAGCAGGTCTTGGAACAGACACCGGTTCATCAGTAAGAGCACCGTCTACCATGAATAACCTTTTTGGTTTAAGAGTGTCTTTAGGACTTACATCAAGAGATGGAATAGTTCCATTAAGTCTTGATAATGATATTGCAGGACCGCTATGCAGAAGTGCACAGGATTTGGCACTTATGTTAAGCGTAATGGCAGGAACCGATAGCAATGATTCATGGACTAAAGATTCAGACAGCATGATACCGGCAGATGGTTATACATCATATCTAAAGGCAGATGGACTTAAAGGAAAGAAAATAGGATACCTTCAGAATTCATTTGGATATTATTATAACAACAAAGGTGAGGCAGTGGAAAATCCAAAAGAAACAGCAACATGCATGAAAAAGATAGTAGAAAGAGCTAAAAGTAATTTGAAGAAGGGCGGAGCAGAATTAGTCGATATGTCAGAAATTCTTCCTGATTCATTAATAACGTCTCTTCGTTCTAATACAGGAGTAGGAAACGTATTTGAATGGGATTTAAATAATTACTTTGCTTCATTAGGAGAAAATGCACCAATTAAATCAGTGTATGATTTAGTAACAAATTACACTTATGGTGTGGATTATACTAATGTATATGTAAGAAATCCTGCAACTTCACTAGCAGAAATGACTAATCCAAGGTCATTAGAAAGTTACACAAATGCAGTTACAAACAGGCTTAAGTTTAGAAATGAAGTAAATAAAATACTTAAAGACAATGGCATTGATGCAGTTATGTTTGTGCCTTATACACAGCCTGCTAATAAAGAGGCTGATTCACAGAATGCAAGTTATGCAAACTCTGCAAATTATACAAGTCATTTCGGACCAACAGCAGGATTACCGGAAATGGCTGTTCCAATGGGATTATGTGATACATATGAAACTTTGGGATATGATAAAGATATGCCCATGGGCTTTAATCTCTTTACAAGCTATGGCAACGAAAAAGAGTTAATAGAGATAGCTTACGGTTATCAGGAAACATCAGGATATGATAACATAAGAACAGCACCTTATACTACACCGGCATTAGAGGATAAAGACCTGGATAAATATTTAGATAACCTTATGGAAAAGGTTGATACAATAAATTATGATAATTACACTGTTTATCCACAGGGTAAAATTCAGGTAATGATTAATAAGTATGCTAAGGCAGCAGATGTAGATGAAAGTGATGTGTATGCAACTTACAGCGCGGCATATGATTTGGCAAAAGCATATGATAAGGTAATGGATGTTTTAGATGAAAATGTTAAAACAGTGAAGGTGGTTAAGGCACCAGGTAAGGGAAAAATCACAAAGATTACAAGAGCTAAAAACAACAAGAGTGTTAAACTCAGTCTTAAAAAGCTTTCAGGAGCAAAAGGATATGAGGTAAAATACTCTACAGGAACAAAGTTTAGCAAAAAAACTACTAAGACCATTTACACTGCTAAAACAACTTTTAACATTAAGAATCTGAAAAAGAATAAGAAGTATTATGTTAAGGTGAGAGCATATGTTAAAAACGGCACTTCTAAAAAATACGGGGCATGGTCAGCTGTTAAAACAATAAAAATAAAGAAATAGAAAACTTAAAAATTAGAATTTAAAAATACAAAAGGAACCCATGTCAGCTTATGACTGATATGGGTTCTACTTTATTCTTCCGTTATAGGTGGTATAAAGTTTTCAATTGCATTACGAAGTTTGGGGTGGCGGATAACAAAATGAATTAATCTACAGTTTTAATGGTAATGCAAATTATGCCGGTGCAACATTTGATGACGGAAATGGTGGGAAGACTAATACAGGTAGCATTAAAATAAAAATTAATGAAGAAAAATCACAATTTACCAAAGTAGTAAGACCTGGTATAGCGAAAGTAAAAAAAGCCATAAAGAAGAAATCTTCATCAAAAATCAAAATAAGTCTTAAGAAAGTGAAAAAAGCCAAGGGATATTATGTACAGATTTCTAAATCTAAGAAGTTTAAAAAAGTTCTTGTAAAGAAATATGTAAAGAAAGTATCCTTTACAATTAAGGGCAAAAAACTTAAGAACAAAAAGAAACTTTACGTTAGGGCAAAGTCTTATGTACTTAAAGGAAAGATAAAGATTTATTCAAAGAAGTGGTCAAAAGTGAAGAAGGTTAAAATCAGGAGATAAATTGGGGAGATAAATTTCATAATAGAAAGTATTGTATAATATTTTTAAAATATGATAATATATATAACAGATTTGAAGGAGGAAAGTCATATACTAAATCAATTAAGGTGGACAAGATGAACATAAACATTCAGCAGTTAGAGGGATTAGAGATAAGCAAGTACATTATATTTGACATAAGAGATAACATTGCCTATATGCATGGATACATACCGGGAGCACTTAATGTAAAGCCGGAAGATGTGGAAGAAGAGGCGAAAAAGTACAGGGATAAAAAAATTATTATCTGCTGTAAAATGGGACAAATCAGCGAAGAAGTGGCAGAAAATCTTTGTCAGAAGGGCTACAATGCATACAATTTAGAAGGCGGATATCAGGCGTGGCTTCTTGAAAGGCTGAATAAAGACACCGTGGCAGGAGACATAGAAAAAAGTATTCAGAAGAAGTTTAGAAAAAAGATTTGGAGCAAATTTACAAAGGCAATAAATCAATATCAGCTGGTACTGCCGGGAGATAAGATTGCAGTGTGTATTTCCGGAGGAAAAGATTCAATGCTTATGGCAAAGCTTTTTCAGGAATTAAAAAGACACAGTAAATTTGATTTTGACGTGGAATACCTGGTTATGGATCCGGGATATAGTCCTGCTAACAGGAAGATAATTGAAGGTAATGCAAAAAAATTAAATATTCCTGTTACAATATTTGAATCAGATATATTTGAGTCAGTGTTTAACATAGAAAAATCACCTTGCTATATATGTGCAAGAATGCGTAGAGGTCATCTTTACAATAAGGCAAAGGAATTAGGCTGTAACAAAATTGCATTGGGACACCATTACGATGATGTAATTGAAACAATACTTATGGGTATGCTTTACGGTTCACAGGTGCAGACTATGATGCCGAAACTTCATAGTACCAATTTTGAAGGAATGGAGCTTATAAGACCTTTGTATTTAGTGAGGGAGGATGACATAAAAGCATGGCGTGATTACAATGACCTTCATTTTATTCAGTGTGCATGCAAGTTTACAGATACCTGCACCACGTGTAATAACGGAGAAAATACATCAAAACGTTTAGAAATAAAGCAGCTTATTAAGACCATGAAAGAAACCAATCCATATGTGGAGGGGAATATTTTTAAGAGCGTTGAAAATGTAAATCTTGATACGGTAATCGCATACAAAAGCAAAGGAGTTAAGCACAACTTCTTAGACAACTATTAAAATATGGGAAGTAATTAGTGAAAATAATTGGCCAATTACTTCCCTTTTTTTGTTGCATAAAATACCTTATTGTGATAAATTTATCTCCGGATAGTATTCAGAAAAGAAACTATACCGATATAATTATTTTTTCACTATAAACTAGTGAGCGCAGCTCATATCTTTTAGAATGAGACTCATTGTCCCGAAATTAATTATGTTAAGGAGGGATGCCCATGAAATTTGGATTTATAGGAGCAGGGAAAGTCGGATTTTCCCTGGGAAAATATTTAGCTGACAATGAAATGGAAGTAGTCGGCTATTATAGTGAGTTTAAGGAAGACGCCTTAGAAGCGTCAAAATTTACAAAGTCATCAGTTTATAAAAATATTGAGGATTTAGTAAGAGATAGTGATGTCTTGTTTTTGACGGTTCCTGACGGAGCAATTGAGAAGGTCTGGAATCAGGTAAAGAAAACAGGTATTAGTGGAAAAGTTGTGTGCCATTGTAGTGGCGCTTTATCATCAAAAGTCTTTTCGGATATATCGGAACTGGGAGGTTTCGGTTATTCTATCCATCCGCTCTTTGCAGTAAGTGACAGATACAATTCATACAAGGAGCTTTCCAACAGTTATTTTACAATAGAAGGTTCACCGGAAAAAATAGGTGAAATAAGACAGATATTTGAAAAAATGGGAAATAAGATATGCATTATTTCTGCAAAGGATAAGGTTAAGTATCATGCGGCAGCAGCAATAGCAAGCAACCTTGTGGTAGGTCTTATTGATTTAAGTGAAAAACTGCTGATGGAATGCGGATTTGAAAGAGACGAGGCAGGAGATGCCTTAGCACCTATAGTGTGGGGCAATATAAAACACATATTAAATAATGGTGTGGTAGAAGCACTTACAGGCCCTATAGAGCGTGGAGATGCGGATACCATTAAAAAGCATTTAGCGACAATTAGTGGAAATGACAGGGAAACATATATTGCAGTGTCCCGTCAGGTGTTAGAGGTTGCCAAAAGAAAAAATAAGGATAGAGATTATAGTAAAATAGAGGAGATTTTGAAATGAAGAATACAGTAAATACACTTTTACAGCAGAAAAAAGATGGAAACAAAATAACAATGCTTACATGTTATGATTATTCAACAGCCAAGTTAATGGAAGAAGTAGGGGTAAACACTATTTTAGTGGGAGACTCATTGGGAAATACAATGCTTGGCTATGAAGATACCATACAGGTTACAATGGAGGATATGATTCACCACAGCGCAGCGGTATCAAGAGGTCTTAAGAATACTTTATTAGTTTGTGATATGCCATTTATGTCCTATCAGACATCAGTTTATGATGCAGTGGTAAATGCAGGCAGACTTATGAAGGAAGGACACGCTAACATGGTTAAATTAGAAGGTGGCGTGGAGGTTGTACCACAGATAGAAGCAATAGTTAAGGCTTCAATTCCTGTTTGCGCCCACATTGGACTTACACCTCAGTCAATTAATGCATTTGGCGGTTTTAAGGTACAGGGAAAAACGGAAGCTGCTGCAAGAAAATTAATTGAAGATGCAAAGGCGGTACAGGCAGCAGGAGCTACCATGGTTGTTCTTGAAGCAGTTCCAGCCAAGTTGGCAACAAAAATTACGGAAATGCTTGATATTCCAACTATTGGAATTGGTGCCGGAAACGGATGTGACGGACAGGTATTGGTATATCAGGATATGTTGGGAATGTTTACAGACTATGTTCCAAAATTTGTAAGACAGTTTGCCAATGTAGGTGAAGTAATGAAACAGGCATTTACAGATTACATCAATGCAGTTGGTGATGGAAGCTTTCCGAAGGAAGAAAACACATACAAAATTGATGATGAGATAATTGATAAATTATATTAAGGAGATAAAAAAATGAAGGTTGTAACAACAGTTAAAGAAGTAAGAGATTATGTAAAACAGTGGAAGAAAAATGGAGAAACAGTAGGATTTGTGCCTACTATGGGATATTTACACGAGGGACACGGAAGCCTTATTACAGCTGCAAGAAACAACAATGACAGAGTTGTAGTAAGTATTTTTGTAAACCCTATGCAGTTTGGTCCCACTGAGGACTTAGAAAGTTATCCGAGAGATTTGGAAAAAGACAGTAAATATTGTGAAAGCCTTGGGGCAGATTTAATATTCCATCCGGAACCATCAGAAATGTATCACGATGACTTTAGCACATATGTAGATATGTCAGTGCTTACAGAAGAATTATGTGGACTTAGCAGACCGGTACATTTCAGAGGTGTATGTACTGTTGTAAATAAATTATTTAATATTGTACAGCCTGATCGTGCTTATTTTGGAGAAAAGGATGCTCAGCAGTTAGCCATAATTAAACATATGGTGCAGGATTTAAATATGGACATTGAAGTTATCGGATGCCCTATTGTAAGGGAAGAAGACGGCCTTGCAAAAAGCTCAAGAAACACATATCTTTCACCGGAAGAGAGAAAGGCAGCATTAATATTAAGCCAGACAGTGGAATTATGTAAGAAGCTTATTGCTGATGGAGAGACAGACGCAGATGTTGTTGTGTCAAAAATGAAGGAAAACATTGAAAAGGAACCTTTGGCAAAAATTGATTACGTTAAGGCGGTAAATGGTTTAACAATGCAGCAGCAGAAGGAAATAAAGGCACCAATGCTTATTGCCATGGCAGTATATATTGGAAAAACAAGATTAATTGACAATTATATTTTAGGGTAAATGAAGGAGAATATATGCAGATAAATATGTTAAAAAGTAAGATTCATAGAGCAACAGTAGTTCAGTCAGAGCTTGATTATGTAGGTAGCATAACCGTAGATGAGGCGTTGATGGAAGCTGCAGGAATATATGAATACGAAAAGGTACAGATAGCCGATGTAAACAATGGCAACAGATTTGAAACTTATGTTATTGCCGGTGAGAGAAATTCAGGAATGATTTGTCTTAACGGGGCAGCAGCTCACATGGTGAATATTGGAGATAAAATCATTATTATGTGTTATGCACAAATGACACCTGAGGAAGCAAAGAAAAATAAGCCTAAGGTTGTTTTTGTGGATGATGATAATAAGATGACAAGGCTTACAAATTATGAAAAGCACGGTAAGTTGTTTGACATAATGAAGGAAGCATAGTTAATGGAGTTTTGTATGGATAAAATATTGCAGAATAAAACAGTTGTATTGGGAGTTACAGGCAGTATTGCAGCTTATAAAATAGCTAATTTAGCCAGTATGCTGGTAAAAAAAGGGGCAAAGGTTCACGTTATTATGACGAAAAATGCCACAAATTTTATTAATCCCATAACTTTTGAAACCCTTACGGGAAATAAGTGTCTTGTGGATACCTTTGACAGAAATTTTGAATTTAGCGTGGAACATGTTTCATTGGCAAAGGCGGCAGATGTATTTATGGTGGCTCCTGCCAGTGCCAATGTTATAGGCAAAATAGCAAATGGAATAGCAGATGATATGCTTACAACTACTATTATGGCAGCTAAATGCCATAAAATCATATCGCCTGCAATGAATACCAACATGTTTGAAAATCCTATTGTTCAGGACAACATAGCAAAGTTAAAAAACTATGGTTACGAAGTAATAGAGCCTGATAGCGGATATCTTGCATGTGGAGATGTGGGAGCAGGGAAAATGCCTGACCCGGAGGTTTTAGAAAGTTATATTATTAAGGAAGTTGCTTTTGAAAAGGACTTAAAGGGAAAGAAGGTTTTAATTACTGCGGGTCCTACCATGGAAAAAATTGACCCTGTGAGATTTATAAGTAATCATTCCACAGGAAAGATGGGATATGCCCTGGCAAAAATTGCCATGCTTCGTGGTGCAGATGTTACCTTGGTTACAGGAAAAACATACATTAAAAAGCCTGATTTTGTAAAAATAGTTGAAGCCTACAGTGCAAAGGAAATGTTTAATGCAGTTAATGGTGAATTTGAAAATCAGGATATTGTAATTATGAGTGCAGCCGTAGCTGATTATCGGCCAAAAACAGTGGCTTTAGAAAAAATCAAAAAGCAGGATAAGGATGCTGTCATTGAGTTGCAGCGCACAGATGATATTTTAGGAACAATGTCTGCTAAAAAGACAAAACAGTTTATGTGTGGATTTTCAATGGAAACAGAAAATATGATTGAAAATTCCAAGGCAAAACTTAAAAAGAAGAATCTGGATATGATTTGTGCCAACAACTTAAAGGTATCAGGTGCCGGTTTTGGAACAGACACTAATGTAGTAACAATCATAACAGAGGATGGCGCAAATGAACTTCCTATTGAGTCTAAGGAAAAGGTGGCATATGATATTATAAGTGAGATTGTTGGAAGGTTGTAATGGTAGGCGGATTTTTGAGGAAGATAGATTTCTGAAAAAATTATATTAGGATTTGTGGAAAGGATTTTACATGAAGAATATTGTATATAAAATGTTATCAGCCATTGTGACACTGGCGGTTCTTATAGGTTGCATAACCATTGGCACGGGAACTGTTTTTGCGGCAACTGCTCCATGGACTAAAAATGAAAATGGACAGTTTGTAAATGGAAATGGTGACATAATAAAAGGTGCAACTATGAAAGGTATTGACGTAAGTCATTACAACGGCAACATAGATTGGAAAACAGTAGCTGAAAGTGATATAGATTATGCCATTATACGATGCGGATACGGCAATGATCAGACCAATCAGGACGATAAATATTGGCAGCAAAATGTGAAAGGTTGCGAAGATAATAACATTCCATATGGTGTGTATATTTATTCCTATGCTACTACTAAAGAAATGGCATTAAGTGAGGCAAAACACGTTTTAAGACTTGTTGACGGTCATAAATTAAGCTTTCCTATATATTATGATGTGGAGGCTGATGTTCAGAAGAAGCTTACTAAGTCACAGATTACAGAATTAATAGACACTTTTTCTAAGGAAATAATGAAGCAGGGTTATGAATGTGGAGTATATTCTAATTTAGACTGGTGGATTAATAGAATAGAGAGCAAAGTGGCTACAAATCCTAATTATTTTAAGTGGGTTGCACAATATAACAATGTGGGAACAAACTTTGGTTATAATTATGAAATGTGGCAATATACGGAGTCAGGAACAGTGGCTGGTGTAAATGGAAAGTGTGATATTAATTTCTGGTTGGCACCGGTAAGAGATAGTACATACAATGCAAGAAATTATAAGCCTATAATTGAACCGGCAACTGAAAAGCCAACAACTAAGCCGGCAGTTAAGGTTACTGCACCAAAAACTTCCACCATCAGCAAGCTTGCCAAAGGAAAGAAAAGTGCTAAGATAAGCATCAAAAAAGTTAAAGGAATAAAAGGATATCAGATACAATATTCCACTGTTAAATCCTTTAAGAAAAAAAATACCAAAACAAAAACAACCACAAAAAATGTTCTTACCATAAAGAAATTAAAGTCCAAAAAAGTATATTATTTTAGAGTTAAAGCTTACAAAATGGATGGAAAGAAAAAGGTATATTCAAAGAAGTGGAGTAAGGTTAAGAAGGTAAGAGTAAAATAGTGAAGCAGAAATAGGGGAAAAGTAGGAGTAAGGAAACAAAGGAAAAATAGAATGGTAAAATAGAAATCTCCGTTTTCAGGTTTTAAAACTTAGAAGCCGGAGATTTTTTGCGTAAAATCAAATAAATAAAGAGCCGGGCTCTAAGGATTATAAATCGTTAAAGCCACAGCCCGAAGTTACAGAATTGATTCCTAATAGGGATTTCCATTAAAATCTTTATGAAATTCATTTGATAAAGAAGTGTCGCGTTCTACTGCGTTATTGAAATCATTAATTAAAAATACGGCATTTTTAACGGAATTCCTCAGAACTTTATATAAAAATTTTGTTTGCTGTCTGCATTTTTTGTTAATACCTGGTTTAATAACGTGACCGTTTAGTTTTTTATAATTCATAGTCATATGGAAACAGGTATCTATGAGATGTCTTTTGAAAAATCCCGGAGCTACAAAAAATCTTTTTAAAAATTTCATCCATTTAAGACTTTCTAAAATAATTTTAGAAGATAAATTTTCATAAAATGAAACCATGCTTAATGCAGTTTCCCTGTTTGCAGGAATAAGGTAATCCATAGGGTAATATTGGGGGATATAATTATCCTTTGATATCATAAGATGTTCTAAGTCACCCTCTATTTCAACATGACCGCAGCCTGTTATTTCCATAAATTTATTTACATAAGGATGGCAATTGCAGTCAAGGGTAAAATGGCATATAAATCCCAAAATATAACTATATTCAGGGCTGTTTTTGCCATATTTTTTTATAACGGAAACAGCATGTTCCATAAAATCATAAACATCCTGCCTATGATGTTTAACACCAGTCTGGTTTATTTTATTAATATAAAATGCTCTGTAAAAAAACAGAAAATCCGGTCCTTGAAGTCCTATGCGGAAGGAGTCAGGAAATTTTCGTATAATATCTTTTGTGTCGCCAGATAATTTGGCAATGACTAATTTGCCAAATTTATTATGTGCATAAGTTGATGGCATAAAATCACCCCCATAAAATAACTTTACCTTAGTTTAACACATAAGGAAAGAAGATAAAACATTAAAATTTGCAGGTTGTATTTGGATAAAACATTAAGTATGTCAGTTGCATTTTAGCAGACAATATTGTACAGTAAATAAATAGCTTTGACAGGGTAGAACATTTAGCGGAGCCTGATTAATGAAAAATTAAATGAAAATTATCAGGTTAATGAATGTATTTAACCGAATTATTTGTATGTGAAAATTCATTTTATTATATGTTACGATTGGAGAAAAAATGTCAGGAAAATTAATGTCAGATAAATTTAGAGCATTATCATTTACGGCAAAAATTCAATATATTTGGGAATTTTATAAATTAAGAATTACTATTGTGGTTCTGTCCATTGCCCTTGGGACGGCAATAATACATGGAGTGGCAACAAATAATAGAAAACCATTGTACTGTGCAGTGTTTAATGACTTAAATAACGAAAAAATAGAGGATCGTGTTAAGGAAAAGTATTCCGAGTACACAGGTTGCAAAAAAAATGATATTAAAGTGGACACGGGATATGGTTTTAAAATGTCAGATGAATACGGTTACAACCGCATTGATGCAGGCTCATCCATTAGATTTATGAGTGTTCAGTCAGCAAAAGAAATGGATGTAATTATTACTGACAGAAGCTCACTTTTATGGGTAAAAAGTGAAGGTTTTCTTGTTGGGGTAAAGGATGTGTTGCCGGAGGATTTATACAAGAAATTGGAACCATATTTTGTGTATGCCAGGTTTGAAAAAGAAACAGACAAGGATAAAAATGACGGTGTAGTATATGGACTTGATATATCTGATACTGAATTTTACAAGGGTTACAGTGATAATTACAAGGATGCAGTTATAGCTTTTCCGGAATTCTCTAAAAATAAAGAGGCGGCAGTAAAATTTGTAAAATGCGTATACGGCATAAAAGAGTAGGACACTGTGAATTAGGAAAAAACATAAAAACTACAGGTACCGGTTTTCAAATATATTGAAGACCGGTATTTTTGTATCCGGACGGGGAATGTTTATAAATTTGAATTTCCAAATTTTTGGGCTTGATTTATATTTCAAAATGGGATATACTAAACGAAACAGAACAAATGTTCGAGAAAAAGGAGCAGACAATGGAAATACAGCAGGACATGACCATTTCAGAAAAATTAAAAATTCTTACAGATGCAGCCAAGTATGATGTTGCCTGCACCAGCAGTGGCGTTGACAGGAATAATAAAGGTAAGGGTATGGGAGATGCCCATGCCTGTGGCATTTGTCATACTTTTGCTTCAGACGGAAGATGTGTTTCTTTATTAAAAATTTTATATACAAATGAATGTATTTATGATTGTAAATATTGCATTAACAGAAAGTCTAATGATGTGAAGAGGGCTTCTTTTACACCGGATGAAGTGTGTAGGCTGACCATGGAATTTTACAGAAGAAACTATATTGAAGGTCTTTTTTTAAGCTCAGGCATTTTAAAAAGCCCTGATTTTACTATGGGACTTATATATGAAACACTGTGGAAGCTTCGTAATGAACATCATTTTTTCGGATACATTCATGTAAAGGCAATTCCCGGAGCTTCGCCGGAAATCATTGAAAAAATAGGATTTTTAGCAGACAGAATGAGCACTAATCTGGAGTTACCTACTAAGGAGAGTCTAAAAGCACTGGCTCCTAATAAGAATCAGAAGAATATACTTGCACCTATGCGGCAGATACAGGCTGGAAGCGGAAATCTTATTGCCCCGGTGAATGATGGATACAGTCTTGTTACAAGAAGGGGTAACAAGATGAAGTCTAAGTTTGTTCCGGCAGGTCAGAGCACCCAGATGATTATCGGGGCAACTCCTGAGACAGATTATCAGCTAATGTCTGTAACAGAATATATGTATAAGGAATACAAGATGAAGAGGGTGTTTTATTCAGCATTTGTTAATGTAAATCATAACATTGATGCACCTGCACCGGTAGGTACTAATCCGCTTTTGCGGGAACACAGGCTGTATCAGGCAGACTGGCTTTTAAGATATTACGGTTTTATGGTAAATGAACTTTTAAATGAAAAAAGACCTAATTTTAACGTGGTTTTAGACCCAAAATGTGACTGGGCAGTAAATCATCTGGAGCGGTTTCCGGTGGAAATTATGAGGGCAGATTATTATACATTGTTGAGGGTTCCGGGAATTGGAGTAAAGTCAGCTAAAAGAATTACATCAGCAAGGAGATATAACAATCTTAATTTTGAAAGTTTGAAAAAGATGGGAGTTGTATTAAAAAGGGCAGCTTATTTTATTACCTGCAACGGGAAAACTATGTTTCCTCTTAATATGAATCAGGATTTTATAGCCAGAAGTCTTGCAGATACAGATAAAAGGCAGACATACGCTATAGAGCAGGATACAACATATAAGCAGATGACCCTTATGGATATGGGAGTGAGAGTTAATGAATAATATTACGTTAGTTTGCCATGAAAGTTTTGATGGAATAATGACTGCCGTTTATGACGGCTGGGTATATATGAATAGAGGATACAATGTGAGCATACATCCGGGGGAAAATTACGCACCTACATTTTTCTCTCAATTTGTGCCTGTTGAGACAGATTTGGAAAAGGCGGTAAAGGTAGCTAAGTCTATCAGGGTAAAGATATCATTAGAGGCATATACGATGGTTTTCAGAGCATGCATGCATTATGAAGAAGACCGGGGGGATGCCGTTTTCGGTTTCCTGAAAGTTGGATATAATGTTGGGGCAAAGGTAACTAAAATGCTGGGAAATGAGTATGTGATGCGGGTTATGGAATTAAGCAGAAAAGCAGTAAATGAGGCACATTTATATAAGGGATTTATTAGATTTGATGAATTGAGGGGAGGAGTTTTATTTGGAAAAATTGAGCCTAAGTGTGATGTTATTCCTCTTTTAACAGAGCATTTTAAAAACAGATTTCCAGGAGAAGACTGGATTATATATGACACAAAAAGAAAAAAGTCAGCAGTTCACAGGCATGATTCAGAGGTTATTTTAGTTGAAGGAAGAGATATAGAAGTAGTAACTGAGGGACTTCAAAAGGATGATGAATACAGAGATTTATGGAAGGTGTTTTTTGATACAATAGGTATTGATGAAAGGTACAATCCGAAATGCCAGCAGACAAATCTTCCACAATGGTACCGAAAGTATATGATAGAAATGAAATAATATTACAAATATTACAAAGATTTAAGCGTATTTTCTTCACTTTTTATTGCTTTAGTGTTATACTAACCGAAGTAGTTTTGCCATATTGTAATGGTTGGCAAAATTAATAACACAAGATTTATTGTACTATTCTAGGAGGAATCGATGAGCAAAGTTAAACGTGTGTATGTAGAGAAAAAACAGCCATATGCTGTTACTGCAAAAGAACTTACAGAGGATATTAAAGGATATCTGGAGATTGATGGTTTAAAAGAAGTTAGGGTTCTTGTAAGATATGATGTTGAAAATCTTTCAGAGGACACATATAAAAAGGCATTAACTTCAGTATTTTCAGAACCGCCTGTTGATGATGTTTATGAAGAAACATTCCCATATGATGAAGCAAATTCAAAAGTATTTAGTGTTGAGTTTTTGCCGGGACAGTTTGATCAGAGAGCAGATTCAGCGGTACAGTGTGTTAAGTTTTTAAACGAGGATGAGAATCCTGTTATAAAAACAGCTACAACATATGTTTTAGTTGGCGATATATCAGATGCAGAATTTGAGCAGATTAAAAATTACTGCATAAATCCGGTAGATTCAAGAGAAACAGGCTTGGAAAAACCGGAAACTTTAGTTACAGAGTTTGAAGAACCGGCAGATGTTATTATATTTGACGGATTTAAAGATATGGAAGAAAAGCCTCTTAAAGAGCTTTATGATTCCCTTGGACTGGCTATGACATTTAAGGATTTTCTTCATATCCAGAATTATTTCAAAAATGAAGAAAACAGAGATCCATCCATGACAGAAATAAGAGTGTTGGATACTTATTGGTCTGACCATTGCCGTCACACTACATTTAACACTGAACTTACAGATGTTAAGTTTGATGAAGGATATTTCAATGAACCAATTGAGAAAACCTATGAGAGTTATTTAGATACCAGAAAAGACGTTTTTGGTGAAAGAAAAGATAAGTTTGTATGCCTTATGGATTTAGCACTTATAGCTATGAGAAAGTTAAAGAAGGAAGGCAAGTTAGATGATCAGGAAAAATCAGATGAAATTAACGCATGTAGTATTGTGGTGCCTGTAGAAGTAGATGGACAGACAGAGGAATGGTTAGTAAACTTCAAAAATGAAACACATAACCATCCTACAGAAATTGAACCTTTTGGTGGCGCAGCAACGTGTCTTGGAGGAGCTATAAGAGATCCGTTGTCAGGACGTACTTATGTATATCAGGCTATGCGTGTTACAGGAGCAGCAGATCCTACTAAGCCAATGAGTGAAACTCTTCACGGAAAGCTTCCACAGAAGAAATTAGTTCAGGGTGCCGCTAACGGATATAGTTCATATGGAAACCAGATAGGTCTTGCAACAGGATTGGTAAAAGAAATTTATCATCCTGATTATGTTGCAAAGAGAATGGAAATAGGTGCAGTTATGGGTGCAGCCCCAAGACGTGCCGTTCAGAGATTAACATCTGATCCGGGAGATATTATTATTCTTCTTGGTGGAAGAACAGGACGTGACGGATGTGGTGGAGCAACAGGCTCATCAAAGATTCACACAGAAGAGTCTATTGAAACATGTGGTGCAGAAGTACAGAAAGGTAACGCACCTACAGAACGTAAGTTACAGAGATTATTTAGAAGAGAAGAGGTCAGCCACATAATTAAGAAATGTAATGACTTTGGTGCCGGCGGTGTGTCAGTAGCTATTGGCGAATTGGCAGACGGACTTCATGTAAATTTAGATAAAGTTCCTAAGAAATATGCAGGATTAGACGGGACAGAAATAGCTATTTCAGAATCTCAGGAAAGAATGGCTGTTGTAGTTGATAAAGATGACGTAGAACAGTTCCTTAAGTATGCAAATGAAGAGAACTTAGAAGCTACAGTTGTAGCTTACGTTACAGAAGAACCTAGACTGGTTCTTGAATGGAGAGGAAAGGAAATTGTTAATATTTCAAGAGCTTTCCTTGATACAAACGGTGCTCATCAGGAAACAACAGTTGAGGTGGATATGCCTGATGAAGAAAAGAATTTCTTCAAGAAACCGGTTGTAGATGATGT
Organism: Eubacterium sp. CAG:161; assembly: GCF_000432355.1. Classification (NCBI taxonomy): domain Bacteria; kingdom Bacillati; phylum Bacillota; class Clostridia; order Eubacteriales; family Eubacteriaceae; genus Eubacterium; species Eubacterium sp. CAG:161. The sequence continues at coordinate 1,950 of NZ_HF991852.1, read as the reverse complement.
AAAAGATAAGTGGCTTGAAACATTATCAGATTTAAATGTATGTTCACAGAAGGGACTTGTTGAAAAGTTTGACGGTTCAATTGGAGCAGGTTCAGTGTTTATGCCACATGGTGGAAAATACCAGAAGACAGAAACACAGACTATGGTGGCAAAGTTACCTGTACTTAAAGGAAAATGTGATACGGTAACAATGATGAGTTATGGATTTGATCCGTATCTTTCAAGTTGGAGCCCATATCACGGGGCAATTTACGCAGTAGTTGACTCTATTGCAAAAGTAGTTGCCAGTGGTGGTGATTATAAGAAGATTCGTATGACTTTCCAGGAATACTTTAGAAGAATGACTGAAGAACCACGTCGTTGGAGCCAGCCATTTGCAGCACTTCTTGGTGCATATGACGCACAGATGGGATTTGGTTTACCATCAATAGGTGGTAAGGATAGTATGTCAGGAACATTTAATGATATTGATGTACCACCGACACTGGTTTCATTTGCAGTGGATGTTGCAAAGGAAAAAGATATTATAACACCTGAATTTAAAGCAGCAGGTAATAAGATTGTTAAATTTGAAATTGTAAGAGATCAGTATGAGAAGCCTGTTTATGAAGAAGTGATGAAGCTATACGATAAGATTCATGACATGATTCAGAATGGAGTAATTATTTCAGCATATGCTCTTGAAAGCAAGGGTATTATACCGGCAGTAAGTAAGATGGCATTTGGTAATAACATTGGTGTAAGCATCAGCGGAAGAATACCTGGCGCTGATTTGTTCGCACCATCATTTGGTGATATTATTGCTGAAATACCGGCAGATAAATTAGATGATATAACAGCAAGCTATGTTTTAATAGGTGAAACAAATGATAAGGCTACATTTGAATATGGCTACGATTCAATACCTATGGATGAAGCATTAAAGGTATGGGAGAAGCCATTAGAGAAGGTATTCCCAACAAGAAGTCATAATGATAAGTCATTATTAGATACACCTGTTTATGACAAGGGCAGCATATATGTATGTAAGAATAAAGTAGCAAAACCAACAGTATTTATTCCTGTATTTCCGGGAACAAACTGTGAATATGACTCAGCTAAGGCTTTTGAAAATGCAGGTGCAAATGTTATAACAAAGGTATTTAAAAACCTTACACCTGAAGATATCAGAGATTCAGTTAATATCTTTGAAAGGGCTATTTCACAGGCACAGATTATTATGTTCCCAGGTGGATTTAGTGCAGGTGATGAACCTGACGGTTCAGCTAAGTTCTTTGCTACAGCATTTAGAAATGCAAAGATTGAAGAGGCAGTACACAAATTGCTTAACGAGAGAGACGGTTTGGCATTAGGTATTTGTAATGGATTTCAGGCACTTATAAAGTTAGGCTTGGTTCCTAACGGAAAAATTACAGGACAGGATATTAATTCGCCAACACTTACTTATAACACAATTAACCGTCACGTATCAAAGATGGTATATACAAAGGTTGTATCTAATAAGTCGCCTTGGTTACAGAAAGCAGAATTAGGTGGTGTATATGTAAATCCTGCATCCCATGGAGAAGGAAGATTTGTAGCACCTGAAAGCTGCATAAAAGAATTGTTTGCTAACGGTCAGGTAGCAACACAGTATGTAAACGAACAGGGTATACCAACAATGGATGAAGAGTGGAATGTAAATGGTTCATACTATGCAATAGAAGGTATAACAAGTCCGGATGGAAGATGCTTAGGTAAAATGGCTCACATAGAAAGAAAAGGCACATCAGTTGCCACAAACATCTATGGTGAACAAGACCTTAAAGTCTTTGAATCAGGCGTTGAATACTTTTCGTAAGCAAAGCCATGCATAAATAAAAGTGAAAAGGCTCGATGAAAGCTTGCTTTCAAGAGAGCATTTTCACTTTTATTTATATAGGGCGCAGCCCGAAACGAAATAGACCGAAG
>NZ_HF991851.1:8849-30976 GCF_000432355.1 Eubacterium sp. CAG:161 | reverse complement strand
CCTAATACTTTCATTGTTTCTTCATAATTCTCATTATACATACTTGTCGGTGCTATTGCCATTTTTTCAAACAACTTACTTCCTCTTAATTCCACCTTACGTCCCTTATATATTGCATATGGTGTAACACAACGTATATCTTCTATCTCATCCGGTGTAACGGGACGAATACAATGCCCCCATTGATCTTTTATACACTTATCATCTAGCATATCTTTATCACTTATTGGAATTACCAATCGATTAATAATGCCATCTCTATACAGTAATGTTTCTTTTCCATTATAAAGCGTATAACTATCCCATCTTAGTTCCATTTTACTTTCCTCCATAAATTTCAACACATAAATTTATTCCACCTTATATCTGTGTATCTCACCGTCCTTGATTATCACATGGTAATCCTCAACCTTATATGGTTTATATATTCCCTTAAAATATTCGTATCTATCATAATACCTTACTCTTTCATAAATATCCAAATCCTTGATGGGCACAAATACTGTATCTTCTCCATTATATTCATGTTGAATACCTAGTACTTTCATTGTTTCTTCATAATCTTCATTATCCATACTTGTCGGTATAATTGCCATTTTTTCAGCTATACGACTTCCTCTTAATGCCACCTTATGTCCCTTATATATTGCGTATGGTCTAACTCCATAAACATCCCCTATTTCTTCAGATGTTACGGGGCGAATATAGTATCCCCATTCACTCTGTATGCACTTATCATCTACAATATGTTCATCATGAATTTTAACTATCAGTTGATTGCTATTGTCATCGTTATGAAATCTTATTTCTTTTTTCTTATAAATTGTATACATACCCCATCTTAATCTCATTTTATTTTCCTCCATATTCCATCATCATCAAATTTATACTGTTCCACTATCTTTCCATTTTCAATCTTGGTCATCAACGCATTATCATCATACCCTACTCCATCTTTTTTTAAGTTCCATTCTGGTATGACTTTACCATTTTCCGATCCCGTAAATCCATTTCTTGTACATGGATTTTCATCTACATTACCACCTCCAAATTCTATTCCATATGTTTTGTCCAAATTAATCCTCTCCAAATCATCTGATATAGTATTAAATTCTATCTTCCAGTATGACTTGTCTGTTGAGTGATATGGTGTGCCTTTGTAATTCAGACGAAATGTTTCAAAAATATCCTTAAAATTTCCAACATCATTATAATCTTCCGCCCTTGATATATACCCCATTATGGCATTATATTCTCCACTTACATACTTTTCAACATCTTCCTGCCTAATATATTTTCTCAGCAATGTATTCTTATTTATTGTAAACCTTTCCCTAATAGACTTAATTATTTCCTTCTCTCTTCCTGTGTATTTTTCACCCTTTAACGGCTTAAGCTTCAATTCCTGAAATTTATCTATGGTTATTTTATTCTCCTTAAGTCCCTTGCATAGCGTCTTACTTAATGACAGAGTGTTTTTATTTTTCAACAATTTCACCGCATCATCAAGGTAATCTATCATTAACTGAATGCCCTTCTTTTCATCAGTTTCCGGCAAACTGTTGATTACATCAATTACATCGTGAATGTTGCCATTTTCTTCATATCTCTTTATTAATGCTTGTCCGTCTTTTCCAAAGGGTTCCAGTTCATTGGCGAACTTGTCCCCATACTTATTCTTTATACCATACCAGTAATCATCTATGGCACTGTTTCCGCCTGTATCTTTTCGCCCTCCTGTACCCCCTGTACCTGTATCTTTTCCTGAGCCTCCTCCTATCTCCGAATCGCTTTTTCCTACTCCCGGATCTGTTTTTTCTCCATCTTTTCCGGAGTCGTCTTTTCCTATTTCCGAGTCGCCTTCTTCGGATCCTGAACCACCTGAATCTGAATCTCCTCCTGTTCCGTAATCATCTTCTCCTGTTCCTGTATTATCTGACCCTGAACCTCCTTCTGAGCCGGAACCACCGTCTCCCGGTCCCGGTTTATTCTCTCCCGGATCAGCAGGATCCACGTCTGGTTTATTCTCTCCCGGATCTGCCGGATCCACATCCGGTTTATTTTCTCCCGGATCTACTGGATCCACATCCGGTTTTGATGGTTTAACATCCTTCCCTATGTCTATTACTTTCCATTTTCCATACTTTTTAGATATAAATTTGAAAAAAGCTGACTCATCGTAACTTATGCCCTCCATTATTTTAGGCATTGCGTAGTCAAATACGAGTACCATCACCCAGGCTTCCAAAGCCTTCTCAAGTATCTTTTCTGCCGTTTCACGGTTAGGATTTTTCACATAATCCGACGTCCATTCCCCTACATTAATTATTTCCTTTCCAGCGTAATATGCCCCTGTTACACTAAGTATTATCACACATATATCCAAAATGCTGATTCCTGATGCTAAGGATACCAACACATTCATCAGTGCTTCCAATGCGCATAATGCAAAATACTCATATGTTGCTATTGCAAATACCGCCGCGATAGCTACCAACACTGTGAACAGCACCAAACTAATTTCAGATGAACTTTGTCCTCCGCATAAACCACCTGCAATCATGTAAGAAGCTGCACCATTTTCGGTATTTAATACAATATAACCGGTTCCCTGCCAATCATAGTAAGATATTTCTTTCTCTGGTACTATTACTATTTTATCATTATTTAGTGCCTTTTGAATTTCCTTTTTGGTATTTTCGTTAATTGAAAGACTGTTTAACTTGTCCGTATCTTCCTTTGACAAAGTAAGAACGTCTATACCTCTTTCCTTTGCCTCCTCAATAACTGATATGGAAGATATTCCCTGAGTGTCCGTTGCTTCACCTATTACATATCCCTCTAAATACGAACCTATCGCTCCACTTAGCATCATAAAATTCTTTACGTCTGCATTTTCTCTGATAGCTTCATCTTTGTTTTCAGATTCATCCTGCTTCGGTGCAACCCCTAATGTATCAGTATCCACGTCAATATACAATGAGCCGTCACTGGTGGCAACAGGCATTCCCATCATCCTGCTTACCTTCGGCATGTACCCCACTATGCATTGGCTGATACACCTTGCCCACTGTACCCCGGCCGCCTTTGCCGAGAGCTGTGTGTATAAATCAAGATACCCGAAATACTCCTGACCCACGGTACATGTCAAAACTTCCATTGCCTGAATCAGATTTCTTTTTCCACTTTTAACCTCATCAACACAGGACTGAAGCTCTTCATATTTTGTGTCAAAATAAGTGCTGTTTATGGTATTGTAATCAAATACAATTCCATAAATTCCACCTGAAACAAGGGGATTTTCCACCTTTACTTCATCAATTCCTGCCTCAGCTATATTCATTACAAGGTTCGTGTATGTACCCGGAATCTGTGAATTACCTTCAAGAACCTTTTTCTCATCTACCTTTATTACCGGCTTCACTCTTACCAGATATGATGGTGTTGAAAATAAATCACCATACCTGTCTATTATTTTTTCATCCTCATCGGTTGCAGGCTCATAACTTAATGTTACATTATGTCCATATAAATCCGCCGTATAAAATGTAATGCTTGCATCCGTAGTTTCAGCAAAGGTTTCCCCGTACAGTGCATTATTAACTGCCAATGTGATTTTATCCATAAAATCATCTGTAAGATAATTTTCTTCATACGTTGTGCTTACTACATGATAAGGAAGACTGTTAGGCAGATATCCGGTTTCTACCTTCTTTATATTTCTTATCCCTACTGCATCAGCAATTTCCTTTAATTCTATATCATTATTATTTATAAAGTCCTTAAGTTCACTTTGCTTTTGTGATACTTCATTTTCGCTATTTTGAATTTCTCCATTGAATATATCCTTGTAATCTGAATTGATTAGTGCTTCTTCCAATTTTTCTGTACTAGAAGAAGTAACGTTTTTTTCTGTATCTCCACGCAAAAATTCCTCTACCCTGTTATCTTCCACCTCTTCTTCATACTGCTTAAAGGACGGGTCAACATCTACCCATACCTTTTCTCCACTAACTTTTCCTGCACCCCTGTATGAATCATACGGAACCAGCACCTTTACCCAGGCATGTTCTATTCTCAATTTAGTAATCTTGCCTTTTCCATTAATCCCATAATTAGTTGAGACTCCCAGCATTGACATTGCATTAACGGCTGCTTTTTCTGTCTTAACTCCAAGCCAGTTCATTACCTTATTTATTTCAATATCAACATTACCTGTTACAAACCTTGCTTCATATCCCTTATATCTTAATAATGCAATCAGTAACGCCGCCTGATCCAGATCATTTCCTGCTTTTTGCTCATATGTTCCTATGGCACCAAGTCTTAAACCGGTATACTGCCTATATTGAATATTGTTTCTGACATATTCATATATTTCTGCCGGTGTTTCCAATGAATCGGCAGTCTTTTTCATGTTTTCATTAATTTTAAGATATGACTCGTTAGCAGCTTCCGTAGAATCAGCACTATAATTTATGTAATCAGACTTAACCATCTGCTCACCAATTATTTTTTCTGATTCATACCCCGTTGCCATTCCATGAGCCTCATCGTTATTATCCACCTTTGGCTCATCATACTTTTGCATGTCTTCTATTTCAGATTTTATTGATGCAATCTCAACATTAACTTCTTTTCCCGAAACAGTACCTGATTTCATTTTTTCAGACAGCTTTTCAATTTTTTCTGAAACCCTGTTAAGACCATTCATTGCCAGTTTCTCATAGCTGTCGGCTCTTTTTATTATTTCTTCCGATGTTGTATTTTTCTTCGCGTTCTTAACTTCCTTTTTTACTGTTTCCTCTGTATCCTTTATTAGTTTTCCAAGATTATTCAGTGTGTCTTTTTGTTTTTCTCCCTCTGTTGAACCTTCTAATTCTTCCATCACTTGTGAAATATCGCTATATTTCTTTGCTGAAGCCACCCTTATCTGTGGTTTTTCCCCCTTCATCTCATTACATGCAATTGTCTTATCTGACTTACTTTCTCCCGGCAAAATGTCCGGTGCATAAGTAGATACTACCATTATTGCAACAATAAGTGACACTGCTATTATTGTATTATATAATTTATTTTTAAACATGCTTAATGACATTACTGTACCCCTTCTTGTTCTTTCCTGTTGTTTTTCTTCAATGCTACGCAAATGATAATTAAGGCTATGCATTGTATCAGAATCATTATCCTAATACTATCTCTGGTAATAAAATCACCTGTTATAGGACTTAATATGGACTTACCGTTTTCCATATATTTCGCTGACTCTGACTCTTTTTCTTCCTTAACACTTCTGTTATCTATATTTGAAACATTGTTTTTTGCTTTGTTACTATGATTTAAATCCGTCTTAGAACCACCCCTTTTATTGGCAGTTCCTTCTTTGTTTTTGTTATCTTTGACAGTATTTTTATCATCCGTACCCCTATCCACATTTTTCTCCTTCACAAACACTGCCTTTATTCTTACGTCTTTATCCGGCATAACTATGTTTATTTGTGAACTGTTTACCTGATTAATGTCCAATGATATATCTTCACTTACCCACTTATCAAATACATATCCCTTATTGGCTTTAGCATTTAAGGTGACTACTTCGTTCTTCTTGTATTCCCCACTTTTATCCTCTACATTTCCTCCTGTTCCTGCCGTAACTTTCAATATATATCTGTGTTCCAAAACATCTATTCCTGCCACGTCAAGGGCTGTCATTTCTCCATTAATCTCCGCCATATATATGGCAATATAACTTCCCTCTTCATAGCTCTTAGTTTTAACAGTCATCTTTTCACTAGCTTCGTTACTACCTGCAAGTTCCATCTCACCGTCAGTTATGTAAATTCTGTTGGCATCACCCTTATTGATTAATACAATTCTTGTATTTGTTTTTTTCTTTTCTAAATTGTTATAATCAGTTAAATTAATATCTGCCGTAATATCATCCCCAACATATACTCTATTGTCAGATAATGACATTTTTCCTGTGACCTGTCCCTTATTTTCATCCATTATTGTTTCTTCCGGTTTATTGTGGGACAATATACTGTTTCCTTCTTTTTTCTCGATTTTAACAGTGCTCTCATCCTCACTTTCATCTTCATTTTTTATATCCGGTATAGCTGAACTTTTATTGTTTGAAACACCAATTTTTATGTCATCTAAGTTAATTTCTATGTTCTCATCATTTTCATCAACGTAAGAAAATTTTATGTCTTTAATTAAATTTATATCTTTCTCAAAGAACATATTTGAAATGTCATATTTAATGTCTAAATTCCGGTCCTCCCCCACTCTTAAATAATTTCTATTGTAGATTACTGTTGTTGTACCATCTTCATTTTTTATCACTTCATCAGGTTTATTATCAAAACTTATTTTTGAAAATGGAATATCATTTTCCAGTGTCATGGAAAGTTTCACATTTCTTCCTGCCATTTTGAAAATATCTCCCAGTAATTCCCTAACACTACTGATAATTTCGCCGTTATCCTTTGAATTAACCCAGCGTCCTCCACCTACTTCTGTGATATACTCCATTGTTTCCTTTGCTTCTTCGATTTTTTCCATCGAATAATCATTTTCCAGATAAACACCATAAATATTAATATTCTTTCCTCTGATTTTGTCTTCATCAAGTGTCTTGCTATCTATCCCTTGACTTCTCGTTCCATCAGTAAATAAATATATTACCCTGTCTCTGTCATCTTCGTCAAAAAAACCTGAAAAATAATTTATGGCATAATACGTGAATGTTCCACCGTTCGGTTCTTTGCCATAGGCTCTCTCAAGCCCCCAATTTATTTCCTTTTCATTATTTGTAAAATCTCCAATGTATCTGTTCAAAGTAACATCAAACATTGCCACTCTGTCTTCCGGCTGCTTGTTATCTATTATTAATTTCGCACCATCTACCGCTTTCTTCCAATCCTCTTTTGACATGCTTCCGGAACTGTCAAGCATTATCATTATGTCCATTGGTTTTCTTTTAATTGTTTCCGATAAACCTTTTCCTGATAATGAAAAATCAACATTTATGTTGTCCGTTGTGGTGTCAATGAAGTTACTGCTAACCTTATAATCTATGTCAATTCTATTTTCGTCTGTGGATGAATATATCTTCACATAATTGTTTTTGGTCTTTTGCTCCACACCTTTTCTTAATATTTTCGTTTGAACCCTGACAATGGTTGTATCTTTTATATCCGGAACATATGTAAAATCATCAAAAATAACTTCCTTTAAATTCTCTCCACCAATTTTTTTATTTTCCGCCTTGTATAAAACCTTTTCATTGTCCCCAATAATACTTACCTCTGCGGTTATTTCATCACTTACATTTGATAAAACATATGCTGACGGCTGTATTATTATTTTTTTACCTGAATTAATTTTATATGCTTTTGGAGAAATATTACTATTAACAGATTGAACTTCAAATGTTTCTAATACTTCAACAGCCTTTAACCTGCTTGCTATAACCTCTCCTTTGATGTTATCAACTATTGAAACTAGAACTTCAAAAGTACCAATATTATTTTCTGTATTCCATAAATAGGTATTGTTCCCTTCTGTATTCAACATTTGTGAATAACCTTCTTTTCCTGATACAACAACAATTACCTTATAATTGTCCTTCATTCCTATAATATCAGGTGTTATTTTAACTTCTGAATAGGCGCCTATTCTTTCCTTATCAGAACTTATCTTTATTCCTTTTATTAATACATTACCTGTATTTAGCTTTCCGGCTACTTCTTCATACTCATTTACCAAACTAATGTAAAGACTTGTAAGTTCTGCATCTTCAAATAAACTGCCATCTTCAGCCACTTTATTTGAGATAACTGAAATTCTGTTTAATGTATCATCATTATCTTCCACAAGTGCTAATGAACACATAAGGGAATTTTTTATTGTTTCATTATCAATTCCCCACAATGTATTATCTTTTTCGTTACTATCTATGTACTCTCTACATTTCTTTAATATTTCTTTTCCTGCCTTATTAAATGAAGCTGTATTTCCCTTAATAACCCTGTATACCAAAGCTGTAAGGTAACTGCTGGATTTTTCTCCCGAAAAAGCAAATCCACCATCTTCATTTTGGCAAAGATTAAGATAATTTACAGCTTTAGTTATTTTTTCACTATTATCTTTTTCGCTTTTCTCCATACACTCCACTGCAAGAATAGTGTCTAAAACATCACTTTTATAATCTTTTGAAATTCCAAACCCGCCATCTTTATTTTGGAGCTCTGCAAACTCTATTTCTTCCTGATTTTTATTTACTAATTTATTATTTTGGGTAATTGCTAAGAATTTTCTGAATATGTCATCGTTACTTTTAGTTTCAGATTTTTTAAGCCATTGTAACGCCTTCTCTTTTTCATCTGCTAAGCTTTCCTCATAAGCTAAGTTTTCCAATATTTGGGATGTTTCATAAAGTTGAATGTTATCACCAAAACTTCCATCCCCGTTTTGTTCTTTTTTAATCCACTTAACTGACTGACATTTTAATCTGTCCATTTCAGCTAATGATATCGTTTCAATTGAAAAAGCACTTATATTTATGTTCATGACTGCCAGTTCCACAATCATCATAAATACAAGTGCGTGTGCTAAAAATTTTAATGCTTTGGTATTCATTGGATAAGTCCTCCCCTTTGTTTTTCGAATAAAAACATTATAGAACTTATAAAAACATTTTTCAAGTTTTTTTCCAGTAACTTTGTATAATACTTCCAATAATGCTGTATTATTACTATTACATTACAGCAATTTAGCATAAAAAATATCCGGCAGGATTTCCTGCCGGATAAAAAATCATATTATTTTATTTTATCATCTGAAAACTTATTCAAAATAAACTGTTATCTTGTCTATTTCACCGTTTCTTACAGCTTCAGCCTTTTCTCCCACAATCTTTGGTTCTGTTGAAACAACTTCTCCATTGATTTCAATCTTAGATACCTTAGCTGCATCCTTTCCAAATGTATTCTTGCCTGTGTTATTTACATATGTAACATCGCATGTTGAAAGCAATCTGAAGGTTGCCTTTCCTTCATCAAATAACCAGTTAGCAAGTTTTGGTTCAAAATTAAGAACTAACTTTCCATCTTCGTATGTAAATACCTTGTCACCTATAAACATTTCAATCCACATAGAAATCATTTCTGTTGTAGAACCTGAAAGTCTTGCAACGAATCCTCTTCCATGAACATCCGGATTAGGATTGGCACTTGATGCAAGGAAAGAAGAATTTTCTAATGTGCTTCTTCCATACATATTCGGATCAAGGAACGGTATAAGTGCTCTTGTTATTGTGTCATAATATTCATCATATAAGCCTGCCTTAAGCATAGCAAGAATATATTTATATTCCATATGAAGGAATACATTTTCTCTCTCCTGCCATCCCGGTGTAAATGCACGGCAACGACCATTTTCCATGGAGCATCCTTCAATTGATGCAGATGTTTTGTACATGGCAAGTTTCTTGTCATAAAGATCTGTTTTCTTTACCTTGTCGAACATATCTCTTGCTGTGTCAACATCAACATATCCCATCATTCTTGCAGGACCTTCAAGGAAATACGGAAGAGGAACCGCTTTAAATGCCTTAACCTTTGCCTTCTGTAATCCGTAATGACTAATAACCGGCTCACCATTTTCATCTACTACAGGTTCAAAATCTATGGCTTCATGAGTAAAGTATGTAGGAACAAGACCATTTCCAATTTCTACAGCCTTCTCAATACCCTTTTCAATCTTCTCTGCAAATGCTTCAAAAACTTCAACGATGTGTGCCTTAGATACTGAATCCTTATCTCCACTAAATTCCAGCTTAGTTGCAGCTCTGTAAGCTTCTCTCACTGATGCAACAGCATCCCAATATTCAAAGTCATTAAGGTTTCCTGCATTATATTTGTCCAGCTCTGCCTTAACTGCATCTAAATATTTTGATATTTCAACAGGCATTACTACAAATCCGTCACCACCGAAATTATCTGTAATAAACTTAACAAGTCTCTTCAGTTCAAAAGTTTCAGGTGTTCCTGAACCAAACAATCCCGGAAGTCCATTCATTGCATCGTTCCAGCCAGGCTTTCCGCCTTCCATTTCAACACCAATTCCATCCATATCCATCTGGGCGAACTTGCTAAGTGCCAAAATAATCATCTTAACTGCAAGGGTTGTATGAACAGTCTTGCCGTCCTTTTCCTTTAACCAGTTAGTTGCCCACTTGTTAAATCCTTCTCTTGCAAGTTTCTCCTCATCTTCAACTTCCATGCCGTACTGACGTACATCACCCTTTTTGTTAATTACATATTTCTCATCTCTTGGAACAACATATGCAACGCTGTCATAGAATTTATATGTATCATCTCCAAACAGGAACTGATCCTTTTTGTCAGGGAATACTGATAAATAATTATCCACAAGATCCATATTATAATCCCAATGGTCACTCCAGTATCCTTCGCCAAAACCGGCTTCTATATTCTGATTGCAGTTATTTAAAATATTGGCAATAAATTCACCATCATCCACTTTAAGATTTAACTGTAATCTTGCGATTGTATTGGAAATCTGTCCCGGTGTAAATTTACCTTCCACTATTTTAACAATGGCAGATGCATCACCATCAATGCTTTCCTTTACATATGCCTTAACTTCTTCCTCTTTTCCTTCAATAACATTGAAAAGACTTGGACGTACCTCTAACGGATTGTATCCGTCTGCCTGAACTAAACTAAAGAAAGTCTTTACGTTAAAGTCCCCAACATCTTTATTAAAGAACACGTCATTTCTTCTATTCTGTGAAACATCACGGAAGTTACCATTACCCTGAGAATAATACTCTGCTGCAATTGAGAAGAAATTATAATCTCTTTCAGGATCACCATGTTTACGGCTAAACAGGTGAATAATTGATTTATTTCCGTCTTTATTAAGTACATATGGATATCCTCCACGAAGGAAGTTATCTAAATAGCACTGCTCAATATACTGGTCAAACTTGCCTGCTGCAGTATGTGTTTTAACATCTGAAGTAAAGCTTTCAGCTAACTCTTCTGCTTCCACAAATTTGTCCTGTAAATATCCTTCTTTACAGAATGTGTCTATCTTTGCGTTAATCTGATCTACAGAACCTGCAAAGCCCATCATTGTATCAAAGGAGAATTCTTCTCCGTCATCTAACTGTGTCTTAAATGGTGTAAAACCACAAGGTACCTTGTTAGCAAAGCACTGTTCTTTTCCAAGAACATTATCAATGCCACCATCAATAAATCTTACCGGTGTCATAAGGGATAAATCATAACCAAACACTGTATCAACGTCGTAAATTACATCCTGTAATTTTCCGTCCTTAACTGTAAGATAATAATAACCACCCTCTACATCTGATACCTCAGCTGAATCCTTTGTTGAAGCTCTAAGTGTATAATAAGGAACTTTGTTATCAATATTTTTGATATATGCCCAGCTTTTAAATAAGTTTGACATTTCCTTAAATTCACCATTAGAAATACCATATGTAATAATCTTTGGAAGTCCGTCAATTATCTCTATGTTCTTTTTCTGTCCACTTATGTTTTTAATTGAAACCTGTCTTACTAATGCTCCAATGCTTTCGTTTGGTAAAACATAGTAATTAACTGTTATTTCAATTCCGTATTTTTCATTTCTTTCGATTACTTTAAAACTATTCCTATTCATACGAATCTGACGTTTTGCATCATCTTCATATTTGAAGAATGGTTCATAATATTCTCCGTCTATGGTTAAGAATGTTCTAAAGCCTTTTACTGTTGTATTTTCAAACGCTGTATTTGCTGAATTGAACTCCATAATGGCATTTCCCTTATTGTCAATACCAAAACTGTTCATTCCCTGACCTCTGTTGGTATAAAAAGTCCACATTGGAATACCTTTCACACCTGCAAGACCAGGAAGAAAACTTGAGAATGCAGGTAATCTGTCATAATCATCAATTACAAAAGTCTTACCTTCAAGTCTGTAATTTTCCATTATAATCTCCTTACGAATATATCTATTTTTTACTTGTTACACTTTCCACATGAGCTTCTGTAGACCATCTTTGGAGAAAGCTTAGTTACAGTACCACTCTTATCTCCCTCATCATTTAATAATCTGAAAAGTTCATTGGCACTGGCACTGCCCATTTCTGTAATCGGATTGTGAACTGTTGTAAGTGGAACTCCGTAATAAGCACTTAATGTGCTGTCATCATAACCTATTACGCTTACCTGTTCCGGAACTTTAATTCCCACATCCTGCAATGCCTGTATACATCCCCATGCCATTTCATCATTGGCACAGAACATTGCGTCCGGCAGTTCTACACCGCTAGAAAGCAATGAGCGCATTTCACTATACGCTAAAGATTCCTCATAATAACCTCTTAAAACAATGTTTTCGTCTATAGGGAGATTGTTCTTTTCCATCATTTCAACGTAACCTTCGTAACGATGCTTGTCATCTCCCGATTCATTTCCATGCATATATCCGATTCTCTTGTGACCAAGTTTAATTAAGTGATCAACAGCCATTGTTGCACCTAACTTATCATCTGATAACACACCTGAAATATTTCTTCCTTTGCTGGCCCTGTCAAGGAATACCATAGGAATATTAACTGTAGCTATTCTCTTAACATAATCACCTGTTAGATCTTCATGATAGATAATTGCCCCTGCTACTCCTGATGCAATAATCATTCTATAGATTTCGTCCGGTGAGTTTCCGTTACTTACATAAATATTTAACATATAGTTATTTAATTTACACTGTAAGTGAACAGCCTGTATTAATACCTTATAGAAGTCTCCCTGCAAACTTGTTAAAAAGAGGCCTATTGTATTTTTTCTGTTAGACTTAAGTAATTTTGCATTCATATTTGGAATGTAATGCAATTTTTCTACTGCCAATAATACCTTCTGCTTTGTTTCCTCACTTACGATATCAGCTCTGTTAAAAACATTTGAAACTGTTGAGATTGCCACTCCTGCTTCCTTGGCAACGTCTTTTATTGTAACCATACAATAACCTCCATTTTTCTTTAAACATATTTTCTATCCGGCAAAGAGTTTTCCTTCTCTTCGCCGGACAAATCTTTTATTGTTTTACTGGTATACCCTTACATAGTCAACATACATATAATCCTGATATGTTTGTCTTATTCCTGAATTTGTATTGTATTCATTAATCTTTGTCCAATACTTAGGTGTTACATTCCCACCAAGGACTCCGCCTATAGCACAGTTAATGATAAGGTAGAAATCTTTATTATACGGCCATATTGCAGGAACGTTTACACCCTTTCCTGTAGCAACGTACATATCCGGATCATAAGTCCATGTTATTTTTCCATCAAGGGTAAATGTAACTGAATCAGGTGTCCACACAACACCATATGTATGGTATGCACTTGTTGCATCCTTTACAATAGCATTTTTGTACTTATTTCCTGAACTTGTTGGCATTCCGTTAAACCTCTGACAATGGATAGACTGTGGTATGGTTGTTTTTGATTCATCTTTAGTTGATTCAAAAACGTCTATCTCACCACACTGTGGCCATGTTCCATATCCTAACATCCAGCCTGCTGCCCATGTTCCCTGACCTTTTGGTAATTTAGCTCTAAACTCAACTTTACCATACTTTAATGAATACATATCCTTAGTCCATATTTTAGTTGAATAATAACGATTAGGTACACATGATTTAGTTTCAGGATTATACTCAAACTGTGGCTTAATAATCAGATTTCCATCTTTTACTTCACTAAATCTCATTTGATAGTTCTGAAGTTCCTTGTTTCCGTATCCGCCGGCACCTGTTGCACCATTATTATTCCATTTTGTTGTGTCAAGCTCTGTTCCTTTAAATTCATCATTCCAAACCATTTTACGAACCTTATCGCTTACAACTCCTGAATATTTGGCACTGGTGTATATTTTCTTACCAACCTTTGAGTATGCCTTGACTTTAAAATAATATGTTTTGCCTACTGTTAAATTGTCAATTTTTGTTCTGCTTACATTACCAACTTTTACAGACTTAAAACCGCTTTTAGCATTTGTGGAGTAATATACATAATAACCTGTTATATACCTGTTACCTGATTTTTCCCACATTACTTCAATACCCTTGTCTGAAGCATTTTTTGCCTTGTCAATTGTAATGTTTGGTGGTGTAACAGTTACAGGAACACTTTTCTTGCTTTTTCCAACTTTAACCACAATTTTACATGCTCCGGGTCTTTTGGCTGTTACTTTTCCCTTTTTAGTTACAGTTGCAATTTTCTTATTGCTTGATGTGAATTTTGCACCTTTTTGTTTTACCTTAATTGTTGTTTTTTTGCCTACGGTTAAAGCAATCTTCTTTCCGGACTTAATAGTTACTTTAGCACTTGCGTCTACCGGATTTACAGCAATAATCGTGGCCACCATGGCTACTGCCATTACAATTGAAGTGATCTGCTTAAAAATCTTCATATTTTTTTGCCCTTTCATTAATATTAATATAGTTATGGGAAAGGTCACATGCATGACCTCTTCCCTGTTGCTTTATTCACCTGTAATACCGGTGTTTTCAATACCCTCGATAAACTGTTTCTGAACGAGAGCATATAATACTAATAATGGTGCTATTGCCATAAGTGTGGCTGCCATTCGGTTAGCTTCATTTACCACATTTCCCGTACCACTTGCAGCACCGTTATCAAACAATGCCAGTTTTCCAGGAAGTAATTCTAATGCATCACCCAACATAATATTTGTTGTGTAAGTTTCATTCCAGTTAAATACGAATGAAAACAGGAATACAACAAGTATAGTTGATATTGATAATCTGATTGCTACGTGATAGAACACCTTAAATGAGCCGGCTCCATCAATCATTGCTGCTTCATCTAATGATTTTGGAATCATGTTGAAGAAGTTATAAAATATCAAAATTAACATTGTGGAATAAGTTCCCTGGCCTAACAAAGCCATTAATATCTGAGGAATAGCTGTGTTAATCATCTTAATTCCAATTGCACTTTCTAATGTTCCAAATAACATAATTCTTGGAACTGTTAAAAGTGGGACCGGAAGAATGAATGCTAATATAAGCATTACAAACCAGAAATTATGTCCCTTAAATGTATATCTTGATAATGCAAATCCTGTCATTGCCGACACCGCTGTCTGTGCTATGGCAAGCACTGCTGAAAACAAAATCGAGTTAATCAGTGACGTTGGTATGTTAAGTGTTGATATTGCATTTTTAAAGTTATCCAGTGTAGCATGTTTAGGTATCCAGCTTATTGCCGGGTCAATTAAATCCTTAGATGTCATAATTGCTTTTGAAATCATCTCAAAAATCGGCTCTAAGAAAATAAATCCTATACATATAAGTACAAAATATATTGCTACTTTAGAGATAATTGCAACACCTTTTAATTTCTTTAATTTGGCAAAGTTGATTTTCTTTATAGCTGACAAATCAATTTTCTTTGCACTTGTATCTTTATTTGCCATATAACTTTGCCTCCTTTGCCTGATGT
Organism: Eubacterium sp. CAG:161; assembly: GCF_000432355.1. Taxonomy (NCBI): domain Bacteria; kingdom Bacillati; phylum Bacillota; class Clostridia; order Eubacteriales; family Eubacteriaceae; genus Eubacterium; species Eubacterium sp. CAG:161. The sequence goes on along the minus strand of NZ_HF991851.1, from coordinate 15,399 downwards.
CTCTTTTGAGCTGCAAGTCTTCTCTTCTGCTGTTTGTCTAACTTCTTTAATTTCTTTTCCTGTCTCTTTCTCGCCTTTATATCCTTTGGCTTTCGCTCTCTGAATAATAAGAATACAATTCCTACGATAATCAAAACAATTACAGTGTATATCCATGCGTAGGTTGCCGCATAACCTAATCCGCTTCCCGTTTCACCGGTCTTTTCTTCAATCAGTTCATACAACGGGTTAATTGAATTAAACATACCAAGCTGAATAACTGTAAATATCATGATAATAAGTCCAATCTGCTTTAACATCGGAATTGTTATCTTCCACATTATCTGCCATGCATTAGCAGAATCAATTCTTGCTGCTTCATAAATGCTTGTATTGATTTTCTGTAAACCGTTTATAAACAGTACAATAGGAATACCTGTAAACCATAAAATTATTGATAACTGGTCAAATATTCCTGCCAATGCTGATGCTAAAGCCGGTGAATAACTGTCAATAATCTGCATTATGAAAATGTTTGAATAAGCATTTGCCTTTTCCACTGCCGCATTGATTTTATCTGCTGCTGTTGCCTCTGCACTTTGAACCTGCATAATCTGTGTCATAACCGGTCCTGACATAATTACAACCGGAAGGAAATAAATTGTTCTAAGTATTCCCTTACCTGTAGTAATCTTGCAAAGGAGATAAGCAATGATAAATGATAATACTACTACAATAAATGTATACGGTACAATCATCTGTAAATACTTAATCAGTGCCGGAAGGAAATCCGTACTTCCTACAAAGGCTTCAATGTAATTGTTTATGCCTGTAAAATGGATTTCATATCCTAATGTTGTCTTTTTAACATTGTTAAAACTTAAGTAAATTGTAAATATGAACGGAAAAAGCGTAAATGCCAGAAATCCGATAATCCATGGAGCCATGAACATATAACCTGTTCTGTCCTGTCTCTGCTGATATGTACGCATTTTCTTTCTTTTCTTAGGTTTTGCCTGTGTCTTAGGAGTTGTTGCTGACTTAATCTTTTCTTCTGCCATTATTTAACACCTCCCTCTATAACTTTTGCACTCATGGCTGCTACTGTTGTATTTCCTACAGTAACATCTTCATCAGTGTAATTTATAACAATACTCTTTTGGCTGCCATCCTTTGAATAGCTGTTTTCTATTACACCATCCTGTAATACTTTTCTTCCATCCCAGTTGTATCCTGCAACCTGTGATAAAGGCTCGTTTACAACCTTATAAATATTCTGAATCAACTCTTCATACTGTTCAAACTCTGTTGAATAATAATCTGAAGATGTAGTTGATGCTAATAAGTAAGATGGCTGCTTAGTTAAAACAAATGACGGTGAAATGTTATAATCAATCATTCTTAACTGGTCTGTTGCTGAGTAGAATGAGAAGTTAGCATATGGTGCGTAAACTTCCATTGTACCGTGAAGTACCATTTGTAAGAATGGAACCGTATCAGTTTCGTAAACATACTGTGATGTTCCAACCGGTGACTGTAAATATCTGTCCGCATACTTCCATAAGTAAAGATTTGGATTTACAAGATTAACCTTTGTTCCTTTCTTTGTTATGTTTTCGAGTGTATCCTGATATAACTTTACAGCCTGAGATACTGTTGTTTCAGCTCCATCACTGTTATATGTGCTGATTAATACATTTGAAGCACCTTCTATTGTAAATGACGGGCTTAAATCTCCCAAATCATCATACAAATCCTGAATCCACTGTGCAGTCTTTTTAGGTGCTGCGTATCCGTATTCCGTTACCGGAACATTCTTTGGAAGAACTTCTGATTTATCCAGTTCAAGATACCGTGTATTCAAATGCTTTGCTGCATTGTTATAGTAACTTACCATATCTTCATTAATTGTAGTAAATTCTCTTGAGAATGAAATATCTACATTCTTCTTGTTAAAGTCTGACATAAGGCTTTCAAAAGCACCCTTCTTTCCAATTGAGCCAGAGAACTTAGTGCTGTTTGGTTTTGCCAGCGTCTGTCCGCCACTTTGCCATCCTATTAATCCTGAATTAATGTTGCTTATTCCATCATCTAAAATTTTGTCCAAGATACTTCTTACATCATCAACTGTTGTAACATCAACTTCCTGTGTTGAGAATACACCCTTCTTAGAATCTGACATAAGGAAGTCAATTCTAATTGGAATATTTCCATCTGCTGTTTTTTCAGTTAATGTTCCATTGTCAATTAAATGCTGTCTGTATGCCTTAGCCATTCCTGTATAGTCTGCTGCCGGCTTTCCGTCGCTGCCGTCACCACTTAAAAACTGATATGTCATTGATATATCAAACTTGTTTGGCTCATCCTGAGTCTTTCTGTATGACTCACCTGCCTGATTTATAACCTGATAAAATTCAGAGTTGAATTTGAAGCTAGGGTATGCATATGTATATCTTACTTCACCTTCTCCTGATGATGAAGGTGTTGCATTAATTGACATATATTCATCACCACTGTCCGCATAAGCTACAAATGCTGCCTGGGTTCCGTCACCGTGGGAAATACCAAATACCGGCATTGTAGGATTCTTTACAGGAACTGTATCTCCTAATGAATCATAATATGTAAGCTGTGTTGCAGGGTCTTCCCCATAAACCTTACCTTTATAATCACTGAATTTTGTCTTGTTGTCTTCAAATCTTACCAATGCACCGCTTCCATCAGGAATTAATGCATAACCCGGTGTAATTTCTTTTCCCTTAAGAGTTACCCAGTCCTGCTCATCTTTGTCATATGCTAATGTTGCACCACCACTTGTTCCTAAGAACGGTGTAATAACAATGTTGCATATTTTATCAATGGCTTTTCCTGTAATTTCTTTATAAGGAATGTTGTATGTTATGTTTCCGTCATCTCCAAAAGTAATATATACATTAATGCCTAAATCTTCTTTCTCAATTTTAAATAAGCATTTTAATACATATTCACCTTTTTCCTTGTCTACTGCTTCAAGTCCTGAATTGCCTTCATCTTCATCATATGATGCTGATGAAACTCTTGAAGTCTTCATAGCCTTACCTGAGCCTGTGTAGTACTCAACAGTAAGAAGCGAGTTTGCATATGCACCATAACGGTCATTAGTAAAGGATGAATCCTTTGGTGTATTGGCAATTGTCTTTACGTCTGCCACACTAATTCCCAAATCATCTGCATAATCTTTAATTTCTGACGGGTCATTGTCTTCCTTGGCACTGTTTACCACATCAAAAGCTTCTTCTATCTCTGATGGAAGTGCTATGTCAACACCTGTTTTCCAGATATAACCTGTGTTCTTGTTTTCAATTAAGATAATATCCCTGTCATCTCTGAAATAATATCTGTAATCTCCTTTTTCACAAAGAAGTTCATAAGCATTTGTTTTTTCAAGTCCCGATTCAACCTTTTCAGGAGCCGGTCTTGTATCTCTGTTTGTGTTAAGGAACGCAGCTGCTACCGCAACTCCAAGAGAAAGGACACATAAGAGACATACAACAAGTGCTGTTATTTTTAACTTTTTATATTTAGCGGCCTGTAACATTTCTTATAATCTCCTTTCCTACTGTTAATAAGAAGTCATACAACTGTTCCCACATGATAATAACTACCAGAACTACTATAGCTGCAATTAACATAAACACTGCTGTTATCAGTAAACTTACCACTGTATTTTTGAAATCATAATCATGTACAGTTGAAAGTCCCTCAAATATAACTGCTATGCTCCATACAAGTCCGATAATCATTATTACTGTAAGAATAAATGACTCATTATATGTCAATACATATGACATTCCGATAGTTGCCAACATGCATATCATAACCGGCATTAATCCGTAAGCCGGAATCATGTATACCTGTTTTAAGGTTCCGTCACCATCTGTAATTGATGTTACAAGATAGTTACATACAATAAAGAGAATCAATATTGCAAAGAAACCAACTACCACTGCTCCCATATCCATATCTTCAACCTTTGTATACTGGTAAATAAATCCTTTTGATGTCTGATACAGCATATATACACCGAAAAATACAATGTAAATAATTGTTGCTGCTATCATTGAGCCGTTTTTATGTACCCTTATATCATAGTATCTGTCAATAGGATGCTTTGCACATTTGAAAGCGTATCCGATTTCACCAATAACCGGTGTATTCTTTAATACCTTTCCTAATGCACGTTTCTTTTTCTTAATAATTTTATTCTTATCAATAAATCCAATAATAACCTTAAGTGCAATTAATATAATAAGAATAACAAGAACTGTGCCAAGCCATTTCTGAATTGACTTATTTCTTACTTCCCAGAATGCATCTGAATATCCGTCTCTGTTTCCGGCTATTTCAAAATGTTCCATTGCCTTATCATACTTTTCTGCATTGAAGTATGCCTTTGCTACACCATTGTGTGCTAAAACCGACATCTGGTTAAGCTGTAATACATAATTCCAATCTTTAAGTGCATCATCGTAATCACCGTTTTCGTATTCGTCTAATGCCTTAAATATTGTTGTTGCATATTCTGTAGGTGTGAAGGACTGTAAGAATCCTTTCTTTCCGTCAGCTGTCCAGATATTTCCGTCCCTATCTACTGCTATTGTAGTAAGGGATGAGAACAAACCTGAAATATCAGTATCCTCTGCCTGTTCACCTAATGAGAATATTACTTCTCCTGAGCTTGTGTATACCCAGATAAATCCTTTAGAATCACTTGCGTAAATAATTCCATTATCATCAGCAGTTACATCGGTAAAAGCATCTGAAGATATTATTGCACCATTAAACATATTTTTTCCGTTTGTACTATGTTTCTTTAAAAGGTCACCACCCTTTCCCATACAAACTGAGTAAGCTGTTCCTTTCTTATCAACATATACATTAGAGAATGTTGATGGCAAAGTGTTTAACGCTGCGGATTTTTTCTGCTGTTCTTTTGTATAAATAATTTTTAAGAACACCTGCTGTGGTGTTAATGTAGCTTTGTTTGAGGTAAAGTAACCTAAGAATTCCCCTGTATTAGCCAACTGAATAATTCCGGCATATACACCTTCTGATACGATGTATAAGTTATTTCCGCTATCTACTGCCACTTTACTAGGTTCGTAGTTTGTATCTGCAAAAATCGGTGCCGTTGGTCTGTCATATCTTCTTACATATTCAAAGTCTTTTGTGAATCTGAATACTGTTTTGGCTCCGGTATCTGCAACATATATTTCTCCTTCGTTTGTTCTAAAAATTCCCTTTGGAGTATCAAATCCCGTAAAATCTTTAGATTCAACTGTCTGTTTATTTATGACCTTTACAACTTTTTCTGTGTTTAAGTCAAAAATTACAATTCTTCTGTTTCCGGTGTCAACGATGTATGCCTGATTGTTATCATCAATAATCATGTCCTCCGGATCTGAAAGACCTAAGTCTGTTATGGTTCTGTCCGGCAGGTAAGCATCCTGTGTTCTTACCATCTCACTTTGGTCATCCATTGTATATGTATAACTGGTTGCCTGAGAAGCTGCCACAGGTAAAACTGCCATAACCGTAAATATCAATGCCAGAAACAGAGCCGATGATTTTTTCCATAATTTTCTCATTTATCTGCCTCCTTACTTGATACCTGAACTTGCCATTGTGTTCATAACCTTTGACTGCATGCATATGAAAATTATAAGGTTTGGTAAGAACAGGAATAAACTTGATGCTGCTACCATACCTGCTGCCGCCACCGCATTATTTACACCAATGGAGTTACAATAATATGTTAATGTTCTTAACGCTTCGTTTGTAATGTAGTTGTTTGATGTTTCAACGTTATTCCATACCTGCTGGAATGTAAGCACTACTGATGTTGCAAGAGCCGGCTTTGTAAGTGGAACAATTACCTTTCTTAAAATGGTAACATCTCCTGCACCGTCTACTACAGCTGCCTCAATAAGTGCATTCGGAATACCGTCAACAAACTGTTTTACAAGGAACAAACTTACAGGCATTGCAATAAGTGGAAGAACATGTGCAAACCATGTGTTGTATGCTCCGATTCTTACTATAATTAAGTATCTTGGAATAGCAACCGCTGTGGCTACAAACATAAGTGCCATCTGGTTGACTTCCCATAAAGCTCCCTTTAATTTGAACTTCTTTTTAGAGAAAACATACGCAGCCATAATTGTAATGATTATTCCAAGTACAACTGTTAAAAATGCTACTATAAATGAGTTCAAAAAATATCTTGACATTGGAATACCTGTTGCACCTGATAAGCTAAACAGGTTTTTAAAGTTATCCAATGTAGGATTTTGTACAAAAAGTGTAGGTGGGAATCTAAACAATTCTCCTAAAGGTTTAAATGCATTATTTATCATAAATATTACCGGAAGGATCATAAATATTGATAATGGTAATGCAACTACATGAAACTTAATCTGTCCACGGGAAAATCTTGTAGGATTAATTCTGTTACCTTGAAAATTTGCCATTTATGTATCCTCCTTTCTAATATTCTTCTTTTTCAGTAAATAATGTATTGGCTACCTTACTA
>NZ_HF991851.1:0-8833 GCF_000432355.1 Eubacterium sp. CAG:161 | reverse complement strand
ACCTTACTACATACCCATACGAGACATAACAGTGCAACAGATACTGCCGCCGCATAACCCATCTCGTATCTTACAAATGCGTAATCATCAATGTGGTTGGCTATCAGCTGTCCGGAATATCCCGGTGTCGGGTTTGCTCCTGCTAACTGTACACCAATCCAACCCATGTTAAATGCATTTACAATAGACATAACCGCACCGAATAACATCTGTGGTTTCATTGAAGGTATCGTAATGTATATAATTTCCTGGGCTCTGTTTTTGATACCGTCCACATAAGCCGCCTCGTATAGTTCCTGATCTATGTTCATAATACCTGATATCATAGATAAGAATCCGATACCCATTGAAGACCACAGGGATATAAATATCATAATTCCCATAAAGTAATCTGACGAAATCAACCACTGTATAGGCTGATTAATAAATCCAAGTTTCTGCAGCCATGCATTAGCAAGACCGTTTTGGTCACCTGAGAAGATTGTCTTCCAGATGTACTGAATCATAATCTGACCTGCCATGGAAGGTGTGTACATTGCCAGGGCATATAATGTTCTTGCCCTTGGTGTAACCTGTGCTAATATCCATGCCATTATAAATGACATAACGTATCCGCCTACACCTACTACTATGGCATATAACACTGTATTTGGAAGAACGTATTTCATAAATACTTCATCACCTGTGAGAAGTGTTACATAGTTAGTCATTCCTGCAAACTTTGGTGTATTAATAACGTCAAAGTAAGTGAATGATAAGCCTATGGCAATTATGATTGGTAATAAAATAAATGTAAAAAACAATAATCCGTACGGAAGTAAAAGTAAAAACGAATGAAAGCCTTCTGTCTGGTAAAACTTTTTACTGCTTCTTACTTTTACCTTTTTTGTAGCTACGGCTGTATTACTCATTCGAACTTACCTCCTCTCCCGGATCTGCTTTTGCCTTATCCTGATTTTCTTTTATCCAGTCATATCCCTGGAGTTTGAATTTCTTAACCATTTTTCCGTTTTCATCGTAATAGCCAAGTTCCTTCATTTTACGAACAATTTCTTTATTAACATCATTCTTTGCTTCATCTACTGCGACCTGACCTGCAGTACCGTCAAATACCATTGTTGTCCAAATATTAGAAATAGTTCTTTCCAGTAAATACTGTCCCGGTGTTCTTGTAACGTCTGTTACATAATTAATCTGTTCTGTAATAATCTTCTTGTCAGCTTCATCCATAGGGTTATTTTCCAATGCTGCCCTGTTAGCTGATAACCAGAAGAATGTCTTTCCGTATGATGAGCGAAGTGTGTATGTATATTCTGTCTGAACGCTCTTACTTGTCCACCACTTAAGGAATTCCCATGCTTCCTGCTTTTTATCAGATGAGTTAAAGATTGCTCCACCTGTACCGTTTGCAACAAAAGTTCTGTTGACTGTTCCATCTTCCTGTTTTGTACCAAGATACTGTGAAATAGCCCATTTACCGTCTAATTCTTTTGCTCCGTTTTTAATAAGTGTGTAATCTTCCATTCCTACGATACCAATAGGTAATACTGAATATCTGAATGAGTTAAAGAATGTCTGCACTGATGTATCAAGAGAATACTTAGTAAACAAATCACCAAGTAACTGTAATCCCTTAACTGATTTCTTAGAATCAATACCTGTTGTAATCAGTCCGTTATCATCCTGAGTGTACAGCTCTCCACCATTCTGTAATATCATTGGTGCTGTCTGATAGAACCACTTATAACCTGTTGTTCCTAAAGAAATGTTGTGATAGAAGTTCATTCCATATCTCTGTAATGTAGGAAGAATTTCAATTAAATCATCCCATGTATTAGGAACCTTTAACCCAAGGTTTTTAAATATATCCGTTCTGTAAACGATTGCATTAAAGTCTGTTGTTTCAGGTATAGCATACATTCCTTCATTATATACATATGATACAAATGAACCTGTAGGGAATCTTCTTGCTACAGTCCAGAAATCATCAAACTTAGTCAAGTCATATAAAGCACCACGGCTTGATAAATCAAATGGTACATATGACATAAGTCCCAATGCCACATCCGGTGTCTGGTCAGCTGCAATAGCCAGTGTCAGTTTGCTGACATCAGGCATTGTTGAAACCTTAACCTTAATATCTTTTCCGGTCTGTTCCTTATAATATGGAACAAACTCTGTATCTACCATCTTCTGAAGTAAGTCAACGTGAGTAATTGCTCTGTTTACCCAGATAGTAAGAGTTTTGCTGTCCTCTTTTGCTCCTGTTGCATATTTATCAGAAGTAAAAGTATTTACCAGTGATCTTACACCTGTCCACATTGAACTTGCCAATGATGGATTTGCACTTTTAATCTGATTCTTTTCTCCATAGATATAGATTCTGTCTAATGTAAATTCATTAGATGTTACCTCTGTTGTAAAGTTACTAAGTGAAACTAATATAGAGTTTTCAGCACCTGTTAAATCTTTAGTATGAAGTGCAATTTCATCAGGATATTTTTTCATTGTCTTAATAAATTGCTGTGCTTCATCAAGATATGCCAATATGGCACTTGAATTTCCATTTGGTGAATAATCCTGAAGCAAATATCTTATATGTTTAATAATTGTTTCGTAAGCATTAAGGTAATCAGAGATTTCCGGAATGTACTTTGTCATTTTCCAGTTTCTCTCTGTATCAACATCACTACCCGTAATTTTTGTAATTTCCAGCTGGAAATCTGTAAGATGCTGCTGTAAAAGAAGAGCATATCTGTATGCTTCCATTACCGGCTCATTTTCCTGCTTAATTGCGATAGTGTGTTTACCTTCTGTTAAATAGAAATTGTAATTGTTTCCATCTTTGTCTGCCAATGTCACATTTTCATAGCCTGATGATACAGGTTCAAATGCGTAATTGTACATTTCCTCAAATGGAACTTCCCCATCTATTTTTATTGTTTCAAATGACTGGAATTCTTTCTTTCCATTGTCATAGTGGAATGCAATATTGTAATTTCCTGTTTTCTTTACATTAAATGTATATACAATTTCGTTACCTGCTGAATTCCACTGTAATGTATTTAACTTTTCGTGATCTATGTTGAATCTTGTAAGTGATGTATTTGTATCGGTTCCATACACAGCGTCTGTTGAATTTTTCTGTGTATAATAAACTGCATCAATTTCTAGCTGATCATCTTCCGCTGTTACTAACTCTGCATCCTGATGCTGTGCCGCATAGTCTTTATATGATGCAACATTTGTTTTTGCTTCCTGCACCATTAACTTGCCAAGAGCTAATCCACCTGATGAAACATTTTCGATATTGATTTCATTTTCTCCCTTTTCTAAATAGAAACATAATGGTGTGCTTGATACATATGTATTGTTGTATAAGTATGTATTGGTCCATTTCTGTATTCTGTTCTGACTAGGTGCCATTTCATCACCATAGCTGTCTAAAGGAAAATCTTTCTTTTCGTCGCTTCCTACATATTTGTCAGTATCTACGTCTGTCCATAAAATAGGAAGTGCAATGGTATTCATTTCTGAATACTGCTGTTTTCCATTAATGGTAGCACTGACGGTGTAGTCTGATAAGGACTCACCTACTGACATATAATCTATGTTTAAATAATATAATCCGGATTTTTCTACGGATACTTTATATTTGGCAACATCTGTATAGTCTAATTCCACCATGTCTGAATCATATTCTTTAACAGCTTCAGGCGTGGTGTCATCTGTGTTTTTCTTTTTCTCAGCGTAATATACCTTAGCATCTTTGCCGTTTTCTAAAACCGCCTGATGATTTCCCTCACCGATTTCTTTATTTGTCTTAATAAAGTCTGTATAGTAAACCTCTGTTTTTTCACCATCATCAAGGTACGCATTAGCCAATAAGTCATAAGCCTTTTGGACTTTATGATTATCTGCATCCTTTATGTAAGTTACTTTTGTACTAAATACAAACTGATTAAGGCATACAGCTGCAACAATGACACACACTATACCAATTATAATAGCAATAACTTTTCTTTTCATTGTTGTCCTTTCCTTTTTATAAAAGCGGAACTACGTTTTTGTAGTTCCGCAATTACTTATGTATTAATTATTAGTTACGATTATTTTAAGTCTGCGTCCTCAAATCCGTAATATTCTTTTAATGCATCTTTTAACTGTTTCTGTGCTGTCTGAATACGCTTGTTGCATGAATCATTCCAATCTGATAATCTTGACTTAACATTATCTGCCCAATCCTTATCAGTAAACCATGCTCCGGCAACATTTTCCTGTCCGCAGTTAATCCATTCGTAAAGTGTCTTTGTTGTGTCACCGTTTTCTGAAATTGTGCTAGTCCAGCATTTGTCAATGTAATCCCATGTCTTTCCTTCTTTCCAGATTTCAAGAACTTTCTGGAATCCTTCTTTATCAGCATATGCTTTATGAGCGTCAAGCTTGTTCCAGATTTCCATCTGTGCATCGTAATCATCACCTGAAACTACAGGGAATGTATCACCTGCTGCTGACTTAAGCTGACCATTGTCTGACCACTTCTGATCAAATATTGCCTGTCTTGCTGCTGTACTTGCTGTCCAGAATGAAGCAAATGTATATGTAACATCAAGTTTCTGTTTTTCTTCATCACTCCATTCAGATTTCTTGTCATCTAATGAATAGTTGTGAAGACAAATAGGATCCATAATTACCTTAATTGTATTTTCACAGTAGTCTGTTGATGGGTATGGGTAAATGTCCCAGTCAGCTGACTTAATATAAGCGTCGCTATCCTTTGCTGATTCATCAGCACCTGCTGTAAGGAACCAAGGATCTTCAAAGTTTACAAGAGATCTGTTGTTTGTGAAGTAGTACCAGCTATATGCTGAACATTCTTTTACAATATCCTTTGTAATCTTTCCAGCACCTGCTGCAACGTCAATAGACTTTTCAGCCCATTTAGGGAAATACTTAAGAAGTGATTTTACTTCATCACTATTTAAGTCAACTTTGTTTTCTTCCTTAATCATCTTATTAATAGTTGTTGTTCCAAGGTTTACAATATCAACAGGTGTTCCCTTTGAACCCCAGAATGTTTTTCCATCCGCCTTTGAAACAAAACGTGTATATTCATCAATGCTCCAGTCAGGCTTTGGAACGTTAATATTGTTATCTTCTGCTAATGCCTTGTTAACCCAGATTCCACCAGGAATTGTGTATGATGGAAGTCCTGCCTGGAATCCATAATAGTTAAGATTGCTCATAAGTGTTTCGTTATACTTCTTATACGTTGCGTCATCCTTGTATACTGACAAATCAGCAACTAAACCTTTTTTAATGTCGTTTATTACGTTTGTTGATCCCCAAATATCAGGATACTTTTTGTACTTCGCCTGGAAGTTTTCCATTTCCTGTTCCCATGATGCTGTGTTGTACTGATCAGGGTCACCAACTTTTGACCATAAATTAATCTTAATGTTAGGGTATACAGTGTGGAACTTCTGAGCCACTGCGTATACCTGTGCTACGTTCTGAGCCACAATCTTGCTAGGGTCTGATAATTTCTTTCCTGCTGCGCTATCAGGATTTCCGATATCCTCATAGTATTCTCCATCACCGGACCATACCATAATAGATACTTCTCCCTTAGTGTCCTTTGCCAAACCTGTTGTAATGCCGAGATTGTCGCTGCCATCTCCGCCCTTCTTGCTCTCCTTAGAGCTTCCACAACCTGTTAATGCCATTGAAGCACCAAGTGTCAATGTTAATGTTAAAGCTAATGCTTTACGGCCTAATTTTTTCATTTTAATATCCTCCTTCATTTTGAAAAAATTTAATCACCTACATTAGAAACCACATAGTGATTTTCTTTAAAACGATTTTATCACAAGAATATGTACAAATCAACAGTAAAAAACGATTTTACAATATTTTTTATTGTAATATTTTAACAACGGATTGAAAACGCTTTTCATAATTTTTTACTATATTTTCTAATATAATTTTGTATACTTATCAATAATCCCAATATTTGGTGAAACGTTTTCACTAAAACACCCTATTTGGTGGCTAAAGATTTATTTTTTTCATGAAGTGTCTTATTCATTAATTTCTATTTTTCCGATAAATAAAAAAAGCAGCCACCAACTAAAAGTCAATGACCACTCTTTTCAGATAAATATTTTATTTTAATTAAGCTTCTTTTCTTTTTCTTGAAAAGACAACGATAACTGCTGCTGCTGCGATAGCTGCTACTGCACAAGCGTAAGGTCCAAAATCTCCGGTTGCTACTGTTGTTGTATTTGTAGCAGGCTGTGTTGTATTGCCACCATTGTTGTTCTGCTGATTGTCATTTGCTGCTGCAGGTGCTGCTAATGAATAATCTGTACATGTGATTACTGTAGCCTTTGCAGCCATATCTGAATCACCGTCTGAAATAGCTGACTTTCCGCCTTCAGCCCATGTGTACAAATCTTTTTCATCATCTCTGTCACCAAAATCTCCACCTAATCCAAAGTAAATTGAATTAGCATCACATTTAGCTGTAAATGTTTCATCAACTGTTACTGCCTGATTTTTTGGTAACTTAACCCATTTAGCAAATGCAATATTTTCCTTAGTTGCAATCTTAATTACAACCCATTTGTCCATCTTAGTTGATTTCAATGTACACTTTAATGTATACTGCTCACCTTTTTTAATATCAACTTTTCCTTTGCCATCCTGGAATACCTGGTATCCCCAAACACCACCCCAACCGATAGCGTCCATGTTAGCTGTCCAGCCTGTAGCTGAATTTTCCTTAAATGAACCTTCTGATGCTTCGTACCATACATTACCTTCTGAGAAACCTATGTAATGTCCCCAGGTACCTGCTGCGAAACAACTTGCGCTCATACCTACAGTTAATGCAACTGTAGCTGCTACTGCCGCAATTCTTTTTAATACTTTCATTTTATTTCCTCCTTTATTCAGATAAATATACCCGATATACTGTGAGTATAGCACGAAGAATACCGTAGTTCAATAAATAAAATCATTTTTATTATCCTTTCTAACAATTTTTACAATCTTTTATGTCTTATTCTGTACATTGTCAACAAAGTTGTTGTTTCTGCAATTTTAAACTTTTCCCCTTTGCATATTCATTTTTACCTATAAATATGTTACTATGTTTAAGGCTGTTTTTTAATAGTTTTATCATAATATGAAATCGGTTATTTTTATCTGATTTACATTAAATATAGGAGGTTATTATGATTCGTCTTATAGGAGTTTTTTTATTCCTTGTGGTTTACTTTATTATATCGTTACCAATACAGTTAGCTGAACTTATTATTCAAAAATTTAATATGGATATAAGAAATAAAAGCAGTCTTTCTTTTGTACAATGGGGATTGAAATGTGTAATGTTTATTTCAGGAGTAAAACTTGAAGTTACGGGATATGAGAATATTCCTAAGGATACTCCTGTTTTGTTTGTAGGAAATCACAACAGTTTTTACGATATTATTGTTACTTATCCGTTGATGGAACGACCAACAGGATTTGTTGCAAAAAAGGAAATAAAAAAAGTACCATTTCTTAGCTGGTGGATGTATTTTGTAAATTGCATCTTTTTAGACAGAAGTGATCCAAGAGCCGGGCTTAAATCTGTTTTAGATGCGGCAGGTCTTATTAAAAAGGGCATTTCTGTATTTTTGTTTCCTGAGGGAACCCGTTCAAAAGACGGAAATATGCTGGAATTTAAGGACGGTGGTTTTAAAATTGCTACTAAATCAAAGTGTCCCATTGTTCCTGTAGGAATAACAGGTTCTGCAGATGTTTTTGAGAATCATTTTCCTCTTATTAAATCAACTAAAGTAACTGTAACCTTTGCCGAGCCTATTTATACCGCTGATTTATCCAGGGAAGAAACCAAAGGACTTTCCGCAAGGGTTAAAGGAGAAATTCAAAATATTATTTCTAAATAATAACTTTTTGTTTTTTTGATGTTTAAAAAATTTTATGTCAATGGGGGTAAGCCATGGGCTTTGACCAATGAAAATTTTACTTTTAACCCTCTCATCTTAATATTTTATTGTAAATTTTTCTGTTAAATGATAGAATAACACAAGAGACAAAAAAGTGGAGGTACATAATGAATATTTTAAACAATATTTCACCAATTATGGCACTTAGCGGACTGACAATCGGACTTATTGTGGTGGTTGCAGTTTTGTTAGTAGCTGTTATTGTTCTTTATTTTATAGGTCGTAAAGCCGAAAAGAAACAGGCAGAGCAGGAAAAGACCATGAAAGAAAATGCTCAGACAGTCAGCCTGTTTGTTATTGATAAGAAGAAGTTAAAACTTAAGGATTCAGGACTTCCGAGTATCGTTCTTGAGCAGACACCTAAGTATGCCAGACGTGCAAAGGTTCCTATTGTAAAAGTTAAGGCAGGTCCAAGAGTTATGAATCTGATTGCAGATGCAAAGATTTACGATCAGATTTTACCAAAGCAGGAAATTAAAGCTACTGTCAGTGGTATTTATATCACTTCATTTAAAAGAATACGTGGTCCTATCTATGAACCGCCAAAAAAGAAGAAACATTTTTGGCAAAAAAGTAAATAAGACAGCACATAAAAAAAGTCCCGATACACCGGGACTTTTTTTATGCATTTTTTAGTTCCTAAGCTGTCTGCCTCTCGGCAAGCTGCCTCTTTAATTCCTCTATTTCTTTTTCATATCTTCTACGTTCTTTTTCTATTTGACTTTGCTTTTCGTCCAGCTTCTCCTGCATTCTTTTACGTTCAGCTTCTCTTCCTCTTGCTTCTCCTCTTGCTTCTCCTAATGCTTCCCCACTCATTC
>NZ_HF991850.1:23674-52725 GCF_000432355.1 Eubacterium sp. CAG:161 | reverse complement strand
ATAACTTAATTCTTCCAGGTACTAAAATTAGATTGTATAATCTTTTTCCCGTTTCATAGTTTTACGATAACTTAATTCTTCCAGGTACTAAAATATCAAAACTATACAACTCACCAGTAGTATATTGATATTTTACCACGCATAGACCATACCCAATCGAGTTGATTATACCACATTAATTGTTATTAATAAAGTTTAACTCTATACTGTTTGTTTTAAACCTTCTATTACTATTTATAAGTAACGTTTTATTAATCATGGTCAATATAATTTCTGATGACAATTCTATCGAACTATTTTCCTTCCCTATTTTCTGAATACACATTTTAATATTACTTAATATCCAATCCTCAGTTACGTTAACGTTTATAGGATAATTATTTTCAATAAATTCTACAATTTTATCATATTCCGGTAAAATAATCTCTTGATCATTTATTATCGTTATTGAATTAATATTATTTTTGTTTACCACACAATAGCCATCAATACTGATTCCGAAAACGAAACCAATGTTATGAGTAGCATACATTTTCTCTGCTTCTAAATAAATTTTTTTATATTCCCCATCATATAATAAGTGATCAATATTATTCATTATCACCAATGCCTGTCCACCAGAATTCATCTCTATGCCTTTTACCAACTTTAAATAATTAAGTACCAATTCATAATTTGACAGATAATGTATATCCTTTCCATCCTTATATGTTATAATGCTTTGTTGAATAATTTCTAAAAGTTTACTGTTTTCAAAATCTAATTTTATATTTTGAAATTCATTAAAAGCTGTGGCATTAAGAATTTCATAGATTTTAATCAATATATCCTTCACCTGTTCTAATTCAATAGACACATCAAAATTAATAGATATTTTATCCAAAACATATTTCATCATCAATGTATTCTTACCTAGTTTCAATTCTGAAATCATCTGTTCCCTGGATTGAACCAAATAGACATTGTAATAATTTCTTCCAACAACCTCATTCTCCAAAAATATATCACTTGCTATTTCGTCATATTCCATATATTTTGATTTTGAAAAATATTTACATAACATATTAATGATATTGTTCTTTTTAATAATGTTTTCACCACACCATTGATTCACTCCCTCAAGTGCTACTTCATATTCACGTAAATTATTTTTTGAAATAAAATCATATTATAGTTAACCTCTCACTCCCAACTCTTTCTTCGTTAAGCCTCTTACTTCCAACGATAATTTTCATATCATCATACTGTTTCTCCGTAATTGTGATTAAACGTATATTCCCCTTTAACGGTGCAAATTTTCTGATTCTGCTTTCAAGCCTGATTCCATACTCTCTACTCGGACATGTTCTTATATAAACCGAATATTGCATCATAGTAAATCCTTCTTTTATCAGATTTTTCCTAAATTCTCTATATTCCTTTTTTTCTTCTGGTAAATCTACAGGTAAGTCAAACATACATAACATTCTCATAATTTTATACTCCATTAATTTTCTTCTCCCTCATATCCCTCAATCCTTGGCAAATCGATACTATCTCTATTTCCTGCTAGTAATGCCGCATATTGTGAAACATATTCTTCAACCATATTGGAAACATACATTTTTTTATTTCTATACATAATTTTATGATTAAGAAAATTAATTAGTTTTCTTCTATGTACAATGGTAAAATATTCTTCTCCATCCAAAAGCAAATAAACATAATAATCAATCATCGGTCTGATAGGTTCCATCAAATCATCTATTAGGTTAAACCTATTATATTCATTCCTATGATGAATACCTAACTGTGAATTTAATCCATATCCAACACATACTCTTGCAATATATGAACGTATAATCGTATATCCATAATCCAAACCCGAATTTAACAATATGTCATCATTACCTCTTGAAAAACTTGTATCCATTAACTCATTGAAATAGATTTTTGCAGCATGTGCCTCTCTATTTGTTTTATCTCCAGTCTGAGTTTCAAATGCCATTTTCACTATATTGTTATAAACTTCATTATCTTTATTTATTTTTTTAATTACTCCTGCCTGATTTAATATTTTTCTTATTACAATTTCTTTCCATATTTCATCATAAAAATCAGGTGATATACTAATTTGATTTTCCAGATGTTTAAACATTCTACTATGATTATCATACGAACTGTACAAACCTATCGGTAGATGTTTCTCATCGCATAAAATCAATGCAACATTATTTTTAGCCAATGTACATAACAATCTCGTAGACAATGTAATTCTCAGGTTATCCAAAACAATAACAGATATATCACTTATCGGTATCCAAATTTCTCCATCTGGTGTATTCATTACCAAGTTATCTAATTTAATTTTAACATCTGTTTCATTTTCTATTAATAATAGTCTGAATGCCATATTAATCTCCTTTTATATACGAAAAAAGAGCACCCGTCGGTGCTCTTTGAATTCGGCATAAAGCCTTGTTTTAGTAGATCTGAAAAAATTAAGTTATCGTAAAAATTTTTACATCTCTATATTTTATTATAATATAAATGTATTTAAATGTCAACAATAAGACTAAATTTTTCCTTTTCAACCATATATGTATTTCCAAGAGCATCTGTAACCAATTTCCCTATATACTTTGTTTTTGACAATCCAACTAGGTTTTGAGAATTTTTTATGTTTCCTTTTTTATCCTTCTTTTGAAAGAATGGTTTATGTATTGGTTTTGTTTCAATGTAATTATTTGCATATTCCATCGTTCTGGATAAAAATCGTTCCACAAACATTTCTCCGTTTTTTTCATACTTTATTATGTCATTTTTATATAATGAAAATAAATATTTAACTCCCACTTTTTCTAAATCATTTATCGTGTTTTCATGACTTATTACTCCTGCATCACGCAATAATCCATTATATGCATCCTCATCTATCACATAATTATTGCCTTCACATTTTATATGATTATATTTAATGCCAATTAAATAATATTTTTTTAGTCTTTCATTAAAAAACACGTCTGTTCTGTAAGGATTTAAACTCCCCAAAATCACCTTTTTACTCCCTTTTTCATATCCATATTTATGCGATATGTCGATACAGCTTCCGGCTTCCTCCTTATAATATTTTACCTTTTCAATTTTGGGTCCATTATGTTTTTTAGCATATTTTCTAAAATAATCCCCCGTTTCTTTCATATATGCAACAAACGGATTTTTTTCGTCTGAATACTCATCAATTATTTTAATCATATCTCTATATGTTTTAGAATCATAATTGTACATTAAAATCTTCGATTCCTTACCACCCTTTATCATCTTTAACAGACTGGCACACTCTTTGTTGTCGTATATATTATATGAAGATATTTTATATATTTTTCCATCTTTAATTCTGGTTCCATATATCGTCTGATTACAAAGCCCCCTATTAACTTTTTTGTCCACTCTATGGTGGTATTTTACATTTTTTTCTGCTTCTATAATTTTTTCTCTTATCTTACTCCATTTTGCCTCGTACATTACTTGATCATAATCTTTTCCCCATATGCATTGTTGCCATCTTTCTTCATCAATTATTTCCCCTGTTTCAAAGTCAACACACGCTTCTTGAATTTTTCTGTATGCTTCATAACCTCTCTGTGAATAAACAATCAGCATTGCATCTACTGCATGATGTGAATACGATTCATCCCTATCTTTATTTATTCTTAAATTAACACGCATTTGATGTGTAAAACTTCCCCTTATAACTTTAACTTTTGTGGGGCATCCATCTTTTTCATTAAAAAAAGACTGTAGCATATTTAAAACAACCCTTGAAGCATACCTCGTATCATTAAGATTTCTGGTAATGAAGCCCTTTAAAACATCAATTTTATTAATATCCTCCATAAACAACATATTATTTACTTTTTTATCAGATATATTTCCCTTATTTTTCAATCCCAACACATAACTCTTATACTGATCGTAATTCCAGTTTTTATCGCCTTTAGATAAATACATATATGGAGTATTATTCCCCTTTTTCTGATTTTCACTCCGATATACTAGAACCTTATTGTTTCTGCTATCATCAAATGAGATTGATTTCGGAATTATATGATCAATCTCAAATAATTGAGGATCTTCTAATAGCCCATAAATTGAAATCATTTTTCCTGAATAAGGGCATCTTCCCTCTTGCTCATTCCAAAGTTTTAGTTTTAATGCAAGTTTTTCCTGTTTTCTGTAATCATCTCTATTGATTTCAATATCGTATTCATCCTTTATTCTTTTTAATATGCCTTCATATTCTTTCTCGTTTTTACTTTGTTCTTTTTTAATTCGCTCCTTCTCCTCTGTCGAATTTTTATCTCTAGGCATTTCGATTATTATGTTGTCCGGATATCCGTATTTTCTTATAGTTTCATTAATCATTTTTATTGTAGTTCTCACCGAACGTACTACTACCGGGTTATATATATCTTTAATAATTTCCTCAACAGGTATATATTTAGAATTTTTAAACTTTACACTCTTAAACTTAAATACCCCCATTTCAGTCAGAAGTTGCATTTGTTCTTTTGGCTGTGCATACATTTGTGGAATTAATTCATTCATTATTTTCAAAGATAGTGACTGCCACTTAGAGAACAGAGAACTATTTTTCTTTCTAATGTCTATTAACGTTTCTATTTCACTGTATGTAAAACTATTCTTTGCTTCATGTAATGCACCCTTAATCCCCTCTGTTTCTGTATTTAATGTTAAAATATTTCCTATTTCGTCAAGCTTTTCTCTGCTAAAATCAGCTATATCTATACCGTTCTTTTCAAATTCTTTTTTCATTTTTCTATATACTTCAAAAGTATGATAAATCTCTTTATCTGCTTTATCTTTTCTTGCTCCCCCAAATTGTTCAATGTCTTCTCCCAACACTTTCTTAATTATTGAACGCATATTAACAGCATTTGAACTTTTAATTTTTTCCACAATTTTTTTCTTTTCATTTTCTGTAAGTTTTCTATTATTTACTGTCAAGTTATTAAGATCATTTAACACGTTGAATTCCTGTGCTGTATATGAAGCACCGGCTGCCCTAAATTCATCCTTATAAACACTACATTTTCCAATTAATTTTTCAAAGATATTTTTGTCTGTTATATAATGTCCTTCTTCATCTTTATTCGTTGTGTAAACACCATAATCTGTCCTTGATTTTTCATTTCCAGGTCCTATATAATATTCTCTTTTTCTTTCAAATATTTTCATATATCCTTGAATAAATTCTTCTGGTAATTTTTGATTTCTAAATAAAATTTCTAATTCTTTTTTATATGCAGATATAGTGAAAACATTACTATGATACTCATCTTCATCTTCTTTTTTTACAATACAATCCCCTCTATAGCTACCATAAATCTTCAAACGTTCCAACTGAATTTCACACGGTAATTTTTCTTTTAACTCCTTTTGATTCAAAGCTATTCCTTTTGCATAATTGCTTCCCTTAGCTTCGTCAATAGCATCTTCCAAATATGAAATTCCTCTATGCTTTAACATATATAATAAAACACTATATAATTCTGTTAAATCTAATTCACATTTGATGCCTTTATTTCTTAATAAAATGGTATCATTCATAACATTTTTAGGAATTTCAAATCCAAACTTTGTCCATAATTTTTTAAAATCATTAACTCTCGTGCGCTCTCGTCTCTTGTTACGTCTTCCCTCTCTAAAATTACGCCTGTCAACATTGCTTGCTGCATCTGCCTCATCAAATAAATTAGAGCATGCCTCCAAAATATTTCCTTCCTGATCAATTACAGCTTCTCCTACTGATGCCACTCCAATGTCAATTCCAATATCATATTTCATTTTCTATCCTCCTATGTTTTTATATTTTATATTCAAATAGTGTTCACCACTTTAATATTTTATTTGTTCTCTTCTGGGATTTTTAATGTTATCAAATACTCGTTTATTCAATAAAGAATTTATGCCTTGACTTTTATTCCTTTTTCATAAATTGAATTTACATAAGATTTTCTATTCATTTAAAATCAATTTTTTCACTGCCTTAGCTCTCACATACACACTGTCTTGATTATATCACCATTTACCTCAAAATTAAAACTATTTTTACATTTTTCCCCTCTATTCCCCATATTCCGCCATCACATCGTCATAATAATCCTCTGCATCTTCTTCTCCGTCAAAATCATCGTAATTGTCCTCATAGAAATCCTCTGCGTTACTGTAATCTCTAACATTATATTTATCATAGACTTTATTAGATTTATTGTGTGTTTTGTTGGAATAATTGCTATATTTGTAGGTATTTTTTTCGTATCCTGATGTTTCCATTTCTGTATTTTCTTCCGTTTCCCTGCTCAACATATTATTATTGCTATTATAATTACTATTGTATCTGCTATTATAACTTCCATAACTCCTATCTTGATTTGAAGAAGATATATTAAAATTGACTACTACACCTATGAACAATATTCCAACTGCAACTGCTCCAATTGTAATTAGGACTTTGTCAGCCATGCTTGTGCTTTTATTCGAACTTGAATATGAATTTTCTTTTTCTGTGTCATCATTAAAATTTGTAGTTCTTTTACTATAACTTCCATATTCATTTTTCTGTGCTTCTATTCTTTCCAGATTCCTTTTATAAATGTTATATTCAATATAATCATCCATAAAATCTTTTTTGCCATTATGATTCCAATCAAACAACGCCATCCTTCTACCTCCTAAAAAATTTTATATTTTTATTCTACTTGTCTGTTGTATCACCTAAAACAGTAGCAATAATCCTACACACTACTCCACCATTAACTACAGACACTACCTTTCCTTTCGCCTTATCGGCTTTCCCCATCTTCTCCATACTCATCCATTGCTTCATCTATTGAGCTTATTACCAATAGAACACCTATTATCACAGAATATTGTCAGTCCCTGTCCAAATGAATTCTTTCTCATACAAATCAGCCTCCTTTACCCAAATCTCAGTCCAAATCATAATCATCCGGATTCAATCCTGCTTCTTCCAATGCCTCTGCCCTGTCATCTGAATCCATAAGTTCTAATTCACCAATATCAAGTCCTGCTGCCATAGCATCAATCTCTAAATCATCCTTAGTGTCATCTTCAAAGTCCCCGGCATCTCCAAATAATGCTTCATGCCCTTCCCTGCTGGTGCATAGCATTTCTTCTGCAAACATCATTTCTGAGCTATCTATTTCGCCATCGCCGTTTAAATCCATCCAATCTCTCATCGCTATACCTCCTGTAATCAAGAATTATCAAGTTTATTTGTTTCTGATTTAATGATTTACAGTTCCAAATAATCCCGGTCTGCTATATCCCTCTTTTTTCATATTCTTGTACCTCACTTTCTCCGTTAACGAAATAACCAAATCAACATTACTATTGCTCCAACCAGCGGACATATAAGGCCTTTACTATATATGACACGCCCCGGATTCAATCATGGAATGATGTGTTAGCATGATATCCACCTCTCTGTCATTTCTTGCGATTGGAAATTAGTTTTTTGTTTTCTTTTATATTTTTATTCTTTACTCCCCATATTTCGTCATTACTTCTTTTTATCCTTTTTTATAAAATATCCACCACGAATATATTTACGTTTAGCATAATCATTGCCATACCTGTTTATATCAAGAAATTGCTGATTTATATCAAATTCTGTATCTTCCGGCTGCTCCGGTTCGTGTAGCCAGAAATAAATCTCCTCGATATGTCCCATAACGTAACCAACTCCAATTGTTAATATTATTGTTATAATTTCTACCATTTCTCCTACCTCCTAAAAATTTTATATTTTATATTTTTATCATACCTAAATCCTATCATCCAAGCTGTCCATTAAAAAGGACTTGCGAAGGAACTTTTGTTCGGTTTTTCCGTTGTTCCTTCAACCCTACAGGATTTTTTTCAAATTATGTTTATTTTATTGTAATTATCGCTAATCCATATGCCTAAAAAGTGCTTGTCCCCAAATATATACAGAATATTTCTCAAATTCAAATTTTTTATTGTAAAATTTATGATTTCATTCCTTTCAACACCCCTTGGCAACAAATAATTACATTAATTTTTTCAAATCAAATTTGTTTTATTGTAAAATCCACGATTTCATCGCATATAACCTTCCCCACCTACCAACAATTACATTAAATTTTTAATTTAAATTTGTTTTATTGTAAACTTAATAATTTCATTCCTTCACCTACCTACTCTCACGCCACTACCGGCAATCCCACTGGCATTTCCTTAACAATAATAAAAAGACGTCCATGCCATTTTCTGACACAGACGCCTCTCAAATTATCTCTTTTCCTACATTTTTCCCATTTTTTCCCTATACTGCATTTACACTACATTTCCCCATTTTTTCCCTATACTAAATTTACACTACTTTTCCACGCATCTTCCCTATACTATTTCCCTTACTCTACTTTTCCCCATATCTTCCCTATACTACTTTTCTTCTATCTTTCTCATTACGTCCTTATATCCACTCCAGTCCGTAATGTAAATATCCGCCAGTTCCTTTACCTGCTCCTGGTTTCCGGCACTGCTTTCATCGTATATTCCCACAGTGTTTAAACCCATGCCCTTAGCTGTTCTCATAGAGTATGCGGCATCCTCAAACAACCACGTATCAGCAGTTGTTGTTCCCATCTTCTCCATTGCCTTTAAGAAAATATCCGGTGAAGCTTTTCCTTTTCCCACTTCAGTAGTGGTAAATATTTCATCAAAATACTTCATAAGGTCAAGTCGTTTAAGAGCTGCCTCAATCATAGGTCTGTCTGTAGATGTGGCAATAGTCATTTTAATGCCCATCTCCTTTGCATCCTCTAGGAAATTTCTCACATATTTCTTTTCCATGGCTTCCTTATCATAGAATTCAAACACCCTGTTGTTTATTCCGTCACAGATTTCCTCTATGGAAAGGTCAAGACCGTAGTTCTTTTTAAGATATTCTGCCCCTTCCGCCATGGTCAGGTCAAACATTACTTCTCCAATATTTTCATCTGTTTTAATTCCTAAACTTTCAAGATACAACTTTCCTGCATCCATCCATATGGACATTGAATCAAGTATTGTTCCGTCTACATCAAAAATAAATCCTTTAGCCAAACTTATTCTCCTTTCCTGCTAATCTGCCAAAAAGCCACGGCACTTGCAGCTGCCACATTTAATGAGTCAACTCCGTTAGCCATAGGTATTTTTACTGTATAATCACTTGCCTCAATGGTTTCAGCCATTAAGCCTTCCCCTTCTGTTCCAAGTATAATGGCAAGCTTTTCCTGTGACAACAATTCTTTATTATCAATACTTACTGAATTGTCAGTAAGTGCCATTGCCGCAGTTTTAAATCCCATATTTTTAAGGATTTTCATGCCATCATATGGCCATTTTAACTCCCCATCAAAAAAAGTCCAGGGAATTTGAAACACAGTTCCCATACTTACCCTTATGGCACGTCTGTATAGTGGATTGCTGCACCCCGGCGTCATTAAAACAGCGTCCATTCCAAGAGCTGCTGCCGAGCGAAATATTGCCCCTATATTAGTTGGATTCATAACATTTTCCAATATGGCTATTCTCTTAGCCCCGGCACAAACCTCTTCTATGGTTTTAAGCTTTGTTCTGTGCATGGCACATAACATTCCTCTTGTAAGTTTAAATCCTGTTATTTTTGATAACACATCAAACTCCGCTGTATACACCGGAACACTGCCACATCTTTTTATAATGTGTTTTGCCTCTCCATCTATATGTCTGTGTTCCACCAGCATGGAAATAGGTTGGTATCCTGCATCTAAGGCTCTCTCCACTACCTTTGGACTTTCCGCTATAAAAATTCCACCGTCCCTGCCAAAGCCTCTAAGCAACTCCGGCTCGTTACATCTGGCATATATGTCTAGTTTCTTAGATTCAAAATCCGTTATTTCCACAATGTTATTATTTTGCATTCTTAACTCCAAATTTGCTTACTATCACACATATAATCACGGTAATTACCATATCCGGCAATGTATTACCTACAATTATATCTACTGTCATCAAATATCTGTACAGTACAAATCCGATTATCCATATGACCACATTTGCTACTTCCACATTTTTTTCTGTGCTATCCTTCTTTATAATAAAGAAATCCGCTATCTGAATTGCAATCATTGGTGCAAAAACTGAACCGATTAAGTACAAAAAGTCTGTAATATCATCCATTGGATAAACAATTGCAGCTATTGTTCCCACTATTGTAACAGCGATTGCCATATATTTTCCTTTTATTTTATGTGAAATGGTTTCGCTGGAAATTCCTGCTGAATAAGCATCTAAATAAGTAGTTGTAACTGTAGAAAATACAATTATTAAAAGACCTGCAATTCCCAAACCTGCCTTTAACATAATCTGGTCAATTCCTGCATCCTGTGTATAAATTGCAGCTCCCATTCCGATTATGTACATCCAACAGCTTACCAAACCATATACAATGGCACTAGCTGCAGTTGCTTTAACAGGCTTTTCGGCTTCTCTTGTGTAATCACTAATAAGAGGCAGCCATGAAAGAGGCATTGCAACGGCTAATTCCACTGCTGCTCCAAAGGTAAGCCCGTCTCCTGCAACGCTAACCATCTGATGATTGTCAAAAAATACTACTTTACAAAGAATAATTGTAAGTATAAATAACGCTGACATTGCTACCACATTTATTTTTTCCACATTGCTTATTCCCACAATAATCCACAAAATAATAAGTACGCCTATTACAAGACACCATACCCATTTTCCTGTGTTAAATATGCCGTTAGCAGATATTGCTCCATCATAAATCATTATTGCCGTCCATCCTGCTAACTGAATTACATTTAATGCTGAAAAGATAATGCTTCCTTTTTGTCCAAAGCTTATCTTAACTGTTTCCATTGAACTTTTCTTTGTTTTAGCGCCAATTATTCCTGCTAAAAACAATAACACACATCCAATAATATGTCCAATAACTGTTGCCAGTATACCCTTTGTCATACCAAGGGATGCCAAATATGTTCCTGTTACGATTTCTGCAATTGATACCCCTGCCCCAAACCAGATTAAACTGTTACTAAATACTGATGTTCCTTTTTTCTCCATGTGATGTTCCTCTTTCCTTTATATTTTAGTATTCGCCTTTAATTGCAAATGCGTGGTTCATAGGTCCACTGCCTTTTCCTAAATCAAGCATTGCAGCCAATGCTCCTGAAATGTAAGCTTTTGCTTTTTCTACTGACTCATCTAAATCTCTGCCTTTTGCCAGATTTGAGGCAATGGCACTAGAAAGAGTGCATCCTGTTCCGTGAGTATTTGGATTATTAATTCTTTTTCCGTAAAACCACTTGTATTCCCCGTTGCTATATAACAAATCGTTGGCGTCATTTATGCTATGACCTCCCTTGCATAATACGGAGCAGTTATATTTTTCACTAATATATGCTGCTGCCTTAATCATGTCTTCCTCATTGCTAATAGTCATTTCCGACAATACTTCCGCTTCCGGAATATTTGGCGTAATCACTGTGGCTAATGGTATAAGGTATTCCTTTAATGTTGCAATTGCATCATCGCTAATTAATTTAGCTCCACTAGTTGCCACCATTACCGGGTCTAAAACAATGTTTTTTCCATTGTATTTTTTCAAGTTACAGGCTATGGTTTTAATAAGTTCACCGGAAGATACCATACCTATCTTAATTGCATCCGGTGTAATATCCTCAAAAATAGCCTTTAGCTGTGCCTCTAAAAATTCAGGACTTACCTCATAAATATCTGATACGCCGGTGGTATTTTGTGCAGTTAAAGCTGTAATGGCACTCATGGCATAAACACCATTAGCTGTCATTGTCTTTATATCTGCCTGTATTCCGGCGCCTCCACAAGAATCGCTTCCCGCAATTGTTAATGCTGTATTCATTTTCTTTCCTCCTTGCTTTTTCCTATGGTCAATAGTTTTAATCTATCGTTTTATATAGCGGTAAAAGGTGGTGCCCCCAATTTGCCGCTTTGTTTTCTTTATTTAATCATTTCTAAAGTTTTTTCTTTAAGTTCTGCTGTTGCTTCTTCAATATTTTTCTGAGCAAATATCGCACTAATTACAGCAATGCCGCATATTCCGCTACCGGATAACTCTTTTACATTATCCTTTGTAATGCCTCCAATGGCAATAACCGGAATATCTACTGCCTGACAAATTGCCTTTAATGTATCGTAAGATACATCCTCTGCATCATCCTTTGAGCCTGTAGGGAATACTGCTCCTACTCCTAAGTAATCAGCGCCTCTCTCTCTGGCTTTTATTGCCTGCTCCACTGTTTGAGCTGACACACCGATTATTTTGTCATTACCGATTTTTTTTCTTACATCTCCGGCTTCCATGTCACTTTGTCCTACATGCACGCCATCTGCATCCATTTTTAATGCAATGTCCACATTGTCATTTATAACAAAAGGAACCTTATACTTCTTACATAATTCCTTTATTTCAATGGCTTCCTGTAAAAAACTTTCCTCATCTAATTTTTTCTCTCTTAACTGAACAAAAGTTGCTCCGCCTTTTAATGCTTTTTCAACCTGTTCATAAAGTGTTTCGCCATTTAACCATGCTCTGTCGGTTACGGCATAAAGCAATAATTCTTCCGGTGTTGTATTACCTGATTTCATATTTTGCTCCTTTTTCTAATACTTCTCCATCCATGTTGTAAATAGCATCAATTATTCTGTTTCTGTAAGTTGAATTTCCGTCACCTTCTACCATTCTTCCGTAGCCGATTTCTCCTGCTACCCCCATGGCACATACTGCTGCAGCTGCTGCCTCAAGTTTGTTATTCTTGTTAGCAACTACAAATGCTGTCATCATTCCTGATAACTGACAGCCTGTTCCTGTGATGGCACTCATTTCCGGTCTTCCGTTTCTTATAACATAGCACTTATCACTGTCACATACTAAATCAATTGCTCCTGTAACGGCAATAATGCTTCCTGTAGCCTTTGAAAAAGCCTTTAACTTAGCTATTGTTTCGTCTATGTTATCTTCTGTAACTTTATCTGCCACGTCAGCATCTACACCCTTTGTGCTTCCGCTTCCTAACATCAAAGTTTTAATTTCAGAAATATTTCCTCTAATAACATCAAACTTAACCTCTTCAATTAACTTGTTGGCTGTTTCTGTTCTAAGCTTACTTGCGCCTGCTCCAACAGGGTCTAACAATGTAACATGACCTAATTCGTTTGCTTTCTTTCCTGCTGCAAACATTGAAGGTATTGTGTTTTTGTTAAGAGTTCCAATGTTAATGTTAAGTCCTCCACATATAGAGGTAATATCCTCTACATCATCAATGTCATCTGACATGATGGGACTTCCGCCACAGGCTAACAATACATTTGCCACATCGTTTACAGTTACGTAATTTGTAATGTTATGTACTAAAGGTACATTTTTTCTTACATTTTCAATACATTCCTTAAACATCTTTTCCTCCTGATATTTTTATAAAATAAAACGGACAAACCTAACCTGGCTTATCCGTAATGAATCCTTTTATATTCCCTACGTTGGCATTATCCAAATCAGGTTAAAGGGTCGAAGTTGATTACTTCCTCTCAGCCTGCCTACAAGCTCCCCTGCTATTAAATTTGTCCGGTACTATTGTATATCTATTTGGAAGATATTTCAATAAGTTTTATTTCCTTTTCATATATATAATTCCCGTTATATCCGCCAGCGCCCATCCAATAGGAATTGCCATCCATATTCCGATTTCCCCTATAAATGGAGACAGAATATATGCTAATGCAACTCTTGTACCTAGAGATATTACCGTAAGAACAACTGACATTTCCACCTTTTTAATTGCCCTATAATACCCATATAATAGAAACAGACAGCCTATGCCAAAATAAAATGCCCCTTCTATTCTTAAATATTTTATACCTGCTGCAATAACCATAACTTCTTTTTTGCTGATAAAAATATGCATAAGAGGCTTGGCAAAAATCCACACTAAAAGGGATATGACAATGCTAAAGGAAATACTCATTATAAATGCTGCCTTAGTACCTTTTCTTATTCTGTCTTTATTCCCTGCACCATAGTTTTGTGCAACAAATGTTGAGTAGGCATTGCCGAAATCCTGTACCGGCAGATATGCAAATGTATCTATTTTAACTGCTGCCGCAAATGCCGCCATAATAGTTGTTCCAAAGCTATTTACCAATCCCTGAACCATTAATATACCAAAATTCATAACTGATTGCTGAAGACATGTTAAACAGGACAAATTGGCAATTTCCTTAAGTATATTTTTGTTAAAATGAAGCTGACTTCTTTCAGGATAAAGATCTCTTCTTGTTTTCAACACATAAATTGTTATACCAACACCTGATACATACTGGGAAATAACCGTAGCAAATGCTGCCCCTCCTATTCCCATGGACAATACCATAACAAACAGCAAATCAAGACCTATATTAAGAACCGCTGAAACTGCAAGAAAAACTAAAGGTGCCGTAGAATTTCCCAGTGCCCTTAAAAGACATGAAAAGAAGTTATAAAGGGATGTGGCAAAAAGCCCTGAAAAAATAATTATTAAATATGTCCTCATTCCTTCGTAAACATCCTCCGGAGTTCTTAAAAAGTGCATTATTCCGTCAATTCCTACATATACTGCCACATTTAAAATCACGGTTATTAACATAATAAGCACAAATGCATGAATTATTGACAATTTAAGCAACTTATCCTCGCCTTTACCCTGATAAATAGAAAAAAGTGCTCCGGAACCCATACTTAGTCCTAAAAATATTGATGTTAAAAAAGTCATCAGGGTATATGCAGAACCTACCGCCGCTAACGCTGCTTTTCCTAAAACCTGACCTACTATCAGGGTGTCTGCTATATTATAAAATTGCTGCAAAAGATTTCCTGCTATCATCGGCAACGCAAAAAGCAGAAGACTTTTATATATTTTTCCTTTAGTTAAATCGTAGTACATTTCTTCTTCTCTTTATTTTTGTATTCTCTGGGACTTACTCCCACTATTTTCTTAAAGGTTTCCGCAAAATAACTTGAGCCATTAAATCCACATTCATAGGCTATTTCCGTCATTTTCATATCTGTTTTCATAATTAAATCAATGCTTTTGTCTATCCTGTATTCTACCAGGTAATCATTAGGACTTCTATTTATTATTTCTTTAAAAATTTTGCAACACTGGCTTCTGCTAACATTGCCTGCTTCAGCTATTTCTTCTAACTTAATAGGTTCTTTATAGTTAAACTGAATAAACGCAATCATTTTATGCAATGTATCTGCCCATGGTGATACACCTATTTTTTCTGCCCCTTTACAACTCCAAATATAGCTGTTCCCAATAACGCAATACAAATAATTGCCAATATAATCTTCTTCATAATAGTAATCCTCTTTATAATTTCAATCTTAGTTTCTGATGTTTTTCTGTGTATTTTCAGTATCAATGAAATTTACATATTTTCTATTTGTTGCATTTTTATTTGCACAACAATCTCTTTTATTATAAAGATAATCGATTTATTTGCAAGTTCTGTCTCGCAATTTGGAGTAATTGATTACGGTTAAGTTTCAATTCTTTCAGGACTTTTCTGTGAAATTATTAATTTCCTTGGTCTCACCCGGGGAAGGGGCGATTCCTACCAGGATTTAACCATAAATCCATCAATTTCCTGGTTCAAGAAATTTTCCATGTCTTATAAATTAATAATCCCATTACTTACATATCAAAAAAGAGCCTTACGCCAACACGTCCCACCAATGTGTTTCATGCCAACATAACGCTCTTTTTGTTCTTTTGTCTTTCCGTCTATTTTTGTTTTGAAAAGCTTATTTCTATTTTACCTTGAAAAGTTTCCGTCTATTTTTGTTTTGAAAAGGCGAGATAGCCTGCGCCAATTAAACCTGAATCTTCATTTAATGTGGATTTTCTAACCTTTATATATGGCTTCATTACTCCGTAAACTTTTTTCTTAACCAAAGCTTCTATTTCTTCCACAAATCCATCAATCTTAAGGGCAACAGAGCCACCTAATATTACGATATCCGGGTCAGCGAAACCATATATTAAAGCAATAAAGTTAGCAAGATAATTTTTTGCGTCCTTCATTATTCCTGCTGCCACTTCATTTCCTGACAATGCCAAATCATTAACTTCTCCGGCATGTTTAACTAAAAGTCCTGCCTTTTTGGCTCTTTCAGTAATGGCTGTTCCACTGCTAATTGCCTCAATTCCTCCCGGAAGAATGTTTCCGTGGCTTGGACCGTCCTGAATCATAATACTATTTGCCACTTCGTTGGCAAAACCATGGGCACCTAAATAAACCTCTTTGTTAATAACAAAGCCGGCGCCAAGTCCTGTAGATACAGTTAAATACTGCACAATATTACAATCCTTTCCCTCACCAACTACTGCTTCAGCCAATCCTGCCAAATTAGCATCGTTATCTAAGTAAACAGGCTTACCGATTTTCTCACTTAACACCTTTGAAATTTCAAGATTATGCCACTTACCATTAAGATTAGGCGGTGTCAAAACCTTTCCATTTATTAAATCAAGAGGTCCCGGACATGACATTCCAACACCTACAATATCCTTATCAAAGGATTTGATAATGTGACTTATTTCATTAAGTGTATTTTCCGGTTCCTTATTATCAGTAGAGAACTGCTCTCTACTGATAATATTTAACTCTTCATCTATTAGGGCAACTCTTGTATTGGTTCCTCCAATATCGATTGCTACCGCATACTTCATTTATTTCACCCATATTGTCACAAACTTACAGTGTGACAATTCCTTTACTGAAATTGTGTTATTTTCAACCTTGATAGCCTCTGTCTTTTCTTCTCTTAAGTTAGTATAATATGCCTCTTTTACATCAAAATTGAACTTAATTTTATCATCTAAATTCCTATGGTCTTTTCCATTGTAAAGACGAATAATATATCCATCATCTTCTTCTGCCTTTTTAATAGCTGATACCACAAGATTTCCTTCAGTTTCAAACAGGCTGTGAACAATATCATTCTTTCCTTCAATTTCTCTTTGTGAGAAAATAAGTCTGCCATTTAAGAACTCAGCATATGTGTACACTTCCATATTTGTATCGTACTGTTTTGCCAGTGTATCAATATCAGCGTCGTTAATATCTCCTGCATAAGTTGTAAATCCAAAGTTAAATTCCATTTGCTTTAACAACTGAGCTGCCGGTGTTTCAATAATTCTCTCTCCACTAGCACGTCCCGGACGATATATAAGATTCTCCTTACCCATAAATCCATAGGTTCTAAACAATGTTAATCTTATTTTGCTGTCATCTAATACTTCGTACTCACGCACTCCCTGTGGAATAACTGCAACGCCTGTTTTTCCATCAGTAAGAGATACATATGACTGTGTAGGTTCAATGCTAATAGGTGGCTCCTGCCATGTAGACTGGTCATTTGCCCAGTTGGCAAGTTCCTGTATTCCTGTCTTCTTTTCAGACCTATTATTCATTGATTCCATATACAGTTTCATTTCTTTTTCGTAGTAATTAGGACGTTTAATAAGTCCAAACTGCTGGTCTGCATAGTTAAATGCAGAAACTATCTGGCTGTCAAATACTACACATAATCTGTGGGAAAGACCTTTGTTATCAACCTTAACATTGAAATCAATAACCTTTGAGCCTTTTCTTAAGGCAACTGTCATATCAACAGGCATTGTTACGCTGACTTTTCCCTCTGCTCTCTCTTCAAGATTTTCAGGAACAACCATGTCAAAATGAATAACTGCCTGACTGTAAACATCACTTCCGCTAATTTTTACAGAAGACTCTGATTCATTTGAAAATACTTCCAAATCTTTTCTTGGTGGTGAGTAGTTAAAGCTGTCTCCGTCGTCACCATTTTCAACCAATATTCCCTGATTTTTGTATGTTACATTATTTTCCTTATCTACTATTGTAAGTGAGCCGTCCTTTTCCACTTCAATTGTGTAATATTCATTTTCAAGAACTGACTTCTCTTCCATTTCCTTATGGCTGTCTTTTTCTGTGTCAACACTGTACTGTACATATCCAAGAGCCGGCACATCATTAGCCTTAATTGCCATTGTAACTTCAAAAACATGGTCAGGAATGTAGAATTTTCTTGACGGGTCAATAGTAATAATCTGGGATAAAACATAATCCGTTAAATCTCTTGACTGAATAATTGTATAATCTACATTATTTCCCTTTTCATCAACAATTGCA
Organism: Eubacterium sp. CAG:161; assembly: GCF_000432355.1. NCBI lineage: Bacteria > Bacillati > Bacillota > Clostridia > Eubacteriales > Eubacteriaceae > Eubacterium > Eubacterium sp. CAG:161. The sequence goes on along the minus strand of NZ_HF991850.1, from coordinate 34,398 downwards.
AATTTTCCACCTGGAACATAAGTTTTAACAATAACTGTATCTTCACGTTTCTGTGGTAATGTATTGATTAATGTAAATGTCATATCTGCACTGTTTTTAACATTAGTTGCAATTAATCTTGAATGAAGTTCCACAAGATTTATGGCAATATCTCTTGCCTGCTTATACCTTACATAAACATCTTCGTTGGCTGTATCGGAAATACATGAACCAATTGAATCATGAGCTGAATTTTCAAATAACAGCTTCCAGATTTCTGCCACTGCCTCGTGAGGATATTCATTTCCTAAGTTATAAGAAATTGTAAGTAAAGGCTCCATTACATTTGTAACATAATTTTGAATCTGAGTGTTCATAACCTTAAGGTCTGAACGGGATGAGAAAATTGACTTGTGTATTCTCATATGCTTTGCAATAACTAACTCGCCCTGTACTTCCTCCAATTCCGGCTTTTCACTTTTAACATCCTTAATATAATCTTCAATACAGCTGATAACATACTCGTTCTCAGGATCTTTCTCGTTTCTTTCCTTTATAAGCTGTGGAAGATTGGTACGGATAGGTGCCTGATCAAATCCGTTAGGGAAATATATATGTCTTGTAGCACTACGTCCACCTGCTTTTTCAAGACACTCTTTCTCCCAAAATTCATCATTTTCCTTCGGATCTTCCGGAATCTTTCCACCAATATAATAACCGAAAGGAATCTGTGTTGTAAATACCACGCTGCCGTCATCACCTTTCCAGTTGAAATCAGTGTGTTCAACCATGTCATCACTAACACCACGCCAGAATAATGTATCTTCAATGCCAAATTCCCTGTAAATCTGCGGCATGTTTCCTGACTGTCCAAAAGAATCCGGCACATAACCTACATTCATGTATTTTCCAAAGCTTTCGCAACGCTTCATTCCGTAATACATATTTCTTACAATGCTTTCTCCTGAAATAACCAACTGGTCTGTCTGGGTATACCAAGGACCTATAACCAGTTTTCCCATTTTCACAAGCTTTGTAATGCGCTCTTTATCCTGTGGTCTCCACTTTATATAATCATCTAATAATGAGCCCTGGGCATCAACCATAAAATACTTAAATTCAGGGTCACTTTCTAATGTATCAAGAACATCTCCCAAATCCTTCATAAGATATACTTTTGATCTTGATGTGGTAAAATACCATTCTCTATCCCAATGTGAATGTGGTACTACATGTATCTTTCTTTTCATTTCAATTCCTTTCCTTATTTATTTTAAAGTAAATAATTTTAAAACAGGCAGGGGCAAAAACTTAGCCCCTGCCCATTAACTGAGTTATTAATTTGTTGTAATACTTATAAACTTATGAGTGACAAAATTTACTTTTGATACCACGCCATAATATATTATTTTTTACTATTTAACATCTTCAAAAGATATTTCAATTTCATCAATATCAACGTCTTCTGACTTTCCTTCGTCTCCTTCGTTAAAGTCAACCACTAATGTTGCAAGGAAAGCGATGATTAATGCTCCTACTAAAATACCTATAAGGTAAGCCCATCCATGTGTTACTGATACGAATCCGTAAATTCCACCAACAGGAGGGATGTCACCTTTTCCACCTAAAAGAGCAATTACAGCTGTACCAATAGCTGCACCAAACATGTTAATTGGAATTAAGAACTGAGGTTTTACAAGTGTGAAAGGAATAGCTCCTTCTGTAATTCCTACAAATCCCATTGCCCAGTTTGATTTACCTGTCTCTCTAAATTCTGCTGAGAATCTCTTCTTTCTGATTACTGTTGCAATAGCGTATGCAAGTGGTGGCATACAAATTGCTGCGTTGATAAATACGTTTGGCTGATAAATTCCTTCTGCCATTAATGCGTTTCCTGCCATCCATGCTGACTTGTTGATTGGGCCACCCATATCGCAGGCAATCATTGCTCCAAGGATTAATGCCATTACTAACTGTGAGCTCTGGTTCTGGCACATTGAACTAATCCAGTTTACAAGCCATGTGTTTATTGCTGCTAATGGTGTTGCCAATATAACACCCATAATTATTGCAACTAATCCTGTTGCTATTAAAGGACAAACAACCAGTGGCATTACAGAATTCATTGACTGTGGTAACTTAATGTGCTTCTTAGCCCATTTTACTGAATAACCTGCAATAAAAGCTGCAATTACAGCACCTAAGAATCCTGCGTAAGTATTTGATGCAACTGCACCACCGATTAAACCTGCACCAATTGCCGGCTTATCTGCAATACTGTAAGCAATAAATCCTGCTAATACTGTATTAACCATTCCAATACCTGTCCAACCTACATTTTCAATTAACTTCATTATATGCCAGATTCCTGTTCCATCTGCATATGGATCTAATGAAGTGATACCAAAACATAATGCAATAAGCTTTGGTATTGCAACTACTAATGATGCTCCGATAATAAGTGGAAGCATGTAGCCGATACCTGTCATCAAATGACCTTTAGCGTCTTTAAAAAACTGTTTCATTTCTTAATCTCCTTTTTTATTTATTATTAATTTTTATTTGCTAACTGCTGCTACACATTTTTTAAGTACAGCTTCCGGTGCCTTGATACAAATGTTTATATCAACACGGATAACTTTCTTGCCGGCGAAACGTTCCATGCCAACGATTTTCTGGTCTGATGCAATGATTACCAAATCTGCTGCCTTTGCTTCTTCATCAGTAATTGTATTTACCTGACCCATGCTGCCCTGCTGTTCCATTTTTACGTCATATCCTAATGCCTGTCCTGCCTTCTCCAATGCCTTTGCTGCCATTGGTGTGTGTGCAAGTCCTGCCGGACATGCTGAAATTCCAACGATCTTCATCTTAATTATCCTCCTTCATGATTTTTAATATATATTCCTTTAACATTGACTTGTCTGTTGAAGACTTAACTGTGTCTTTAAATTCGTCTTCTAACAAACTTGTTGCCAATTTTGAAATCATTATTAAGTGTTCATTTCCTGCCTTCTCAGTAGGAACTATTAAGGCAAACACATATTTCACTTTTGTGTCGTCCATTGTTTCCCAATCTAATGGATTTTTGCATTTTACAAAAAATACTGCTGTTTCTTTTGCGTATTCTGACTTTGCATGAGGAATTGCAAATTCATTCTGAAGTCCTGTAGAATACTCAGCTTCTCTTTTTAAGAAATCACTCTTTAAGCCTTCCTTGTTGTCTGTAATTCCCATTTTCAATGCTTTTTCGCTTACAAAGTCAAGTAACTGTTCCTTGGATGCTACATCAACATCTAAAAAAATATATTCTTCTCTAATCATTCTTTTTTCCCTTCTCTATGTGCTTTTCTTTGTTACTATGGCTATATCATAATCCACCGGCATTTCCATTTCAATTCATACGATTTCCAATTGAAAACGGAAATCATTACAATTAAAAATCCGGTATTTCCGTTTCAAAGTGGAAATAATGTGCAATTGTTGTATCACATTTCCGTTTCAAAACGGAAATTTTTGACTTTGCTCTTTTTAGTTAAATATTCTATACTATGTTATATATAAATAAGGCGTGAATTAAATATCAGACATTATTACTTTTTAATAGGAGAGAGGATATATGTTTCAACACAAACGTTTAAACATGATGTTCAATCATATTAGGAAAAACGAATATACTCCTGTAAGCAGTCTCCAGTCATTGCTAAACATTACCGACCGAACTATCCGCAATGACATTTTGGAAATTAATGATACTTTGTCTGCTTGTGGAGCTTTGGTTAAACTTAAGAGAAATTACGGATATTATATAGAAATAACTGATGATGAAAAATATTCAGATTTTCTAAAAACCTTTGAACACAGTGATGATAAAAAAATGAATATTGATACTTCTGAGGAGCGTATTAAATATATACTTAATGAATTGTTGTCCTCTGAGGATTATGTATCTATGGATGAGCTTTCGGAAACTGTATTTATTTCAAAAAATACTTTAAATAAATATATAAAGACTATTAAAAATATTGTTAATAAGTATGATTTGGAATACATTACAAAACCAAGCTCCGGTGTAAAAATCATTGGTTCCGAGGACAGAATCAGAAAGTTATATGTGGAATATATACTGTCCGCTAACTTTAATGAATATGTCACTTCCTTTACCAAGGAAGAACGTTCTATTTTTAGTAACATTGATTTGGACTGGCTTAGAAAAATTACCATTGACCAGTTAAATAGTCATTTTGTAAAAACCAGTGATTATAATATGAAAAATATTATTATTCATCTTGCATTAATGACAACCCGTGTTCTTGGTAATCATTATATTAACCTGTATAATATAACACCGGATTCTTCTATTATGGGATTGATTAACGGATTATGCCGGGAAATTGAGGAAAAATACGATATTATTCTGTCTCAAAGTGAAAAGAATTATATGTATCTCCAGCTTATTGCCAATACTCATTTAGATATTACTTATATTGACGATGAGAAGCTTCGGGATTCCATTAATCAGATGCTTGAGGTTATTTATACTGATTTTAATTTTGACTTAAGAAATGACGAAATTTTGTGTGCGGATTTGTTTAGGCATCTTAAGTCTATTTTTACCAGTAAACTTTATGATCTAAACAGTAATAATCCTTTGCTTGAAACCATAAAGACCAATTATCCTTTAGAATATGAGATTACTCTTACTGCAATTGCCAAAACTTTTGTTTTTGAGCCTTATGTTTTAAAGGAAGATGATGTAGGCTATGTTTCAGTTTATATTGGAGCTGCCATTGAGAGATGTTATTATAAATCCCAGAAAAAGAAAAATGTTATTCTTGTTTGTGGCAGCGGTCATGCAACTACACGAATGCTTGAAACAAGACTTAACATAGTTTTTCCGGACAAAATTAATATTGTAAAGTGTTTGTCCTATAATGAATATTCAAGCTACACTAAGGAAGATGTGGAAGATATTGATTTTGTTATTACAACTATTACTTTAGATAATAACCTTCTTCCGTCAGTTATGGTTGATTTCGCTTTAAACAATAAAGATGTGGAATCTATCAACAGACATTTGTCTAAGATGCTTCATAAACGTCTTCAGATGTTTGAGCACTTTTTTGATAAGGATTTGTTTATGCGGCTTAAAGGCAATACCACCAAGGAAGACGTTATAAGAACCATGTATCAGAAAACTTACGACAAAGGTATTGTAGACGAGCGTTTTATTGATTCCGTACTAAAACGTGAGGAAATTGGCAAAACAAATATGAATGACGTTTTTGCCCTTCCACACCCTATGGAATTATGTGCTACAGATACCAAGGTTGTGGTGGCTCTGTTAGACAATCCTATTAAATGGAACGAAAGCAACATGATTCAAATTGTGTTTATGCTGGTAATAAAACAGGGTGAGCAAACGGATTTTGAACATTTATATGATATTTTTATTGAAATAATCAGTGATAGCAAGCTACAGCAAAAAATTATAAATTCCCAAACCTATGAGGAATTTATGGATGTGCTCTACGATGGCATAAGTATAGATTAAAGTTAAAAATACCCGGATATAGCGACTAAATAACTATATCCGGGTATTTTCTATAATTCTTCTGTTTTATAAGTTGTATATCCCTCGTAATAATAACTACAATCAATGCCTTTCACATGAAGCAGAACTGATACTTTAATTATAACATATCTTTTGGCAAATACCTGTATTTTATTAAACAAGATTAAAAATATTTATAAGGAATATTAAAGCCAGTCCGTAGTATGTTACCACTGCCACTAAATCATTTACGGTGGTAATCAAAGGGCCTGATGCAACTGCCGGGTCAATTTTAATTTTGTGAAAAATCATTGGTATTGCAGTTCCCACAATACTTGATATAACCATGGCAACTAAAAGGGATACTCCCACACATGCTGATATTAAAAATGCACTGCCCCATGCATAATGCTTAAAAACATGAATGTATACACCTAAAAATGCCAGTGACATTATTCCTAAAATGGAGCCGTTAAGAAATCCCACTCTTACTTCCTTAACCAATAGCGTAAGTTTTTGCTTCCCTGTCAGCTGTTCATCCATTAACACCCTGATAGTTACTGCAAGGGACTGGGTTCCAACGTTTCCTGCCATATCGAGCACCAGAGACTGGAAGCATATAACTATCGGTAAAACTGCCACTACTGATTCAAACATTCCCACCACTGATGATACCGCCATACCTAAAAATAACAATATAATCAGCCATGGAAGCCTTTTTTTACTGCTTTCAATAACCGGCTCTTTCAAATCTTCTTCCGCTGTAAGACCACCTAACTTAGCGTAATCTTCTCCCATTTCATCATCAACTAATTCTACAATGTCGTCTGAAGTAATTACACCTACTATTTCTCCGGTAATCTTAAGCACCGGTATTGAATCCTCTGAATACTCCACAATCTTGTCCATACACTCATCTATCAGGTCATGTTCAAGAAGATACGGATATGACTGGCTGATTATTTCAATTAATTTATCGTCCTTTCTTGCAAGAATCATATCTTTTAAATCAATTGCCCCAAAATATTTTTCATTATCATCAACAACATAAATTGTGGAAATATTGTCGTTGTCTCCTGCCTGTTTTAAAAGTTCCTTAGTTGCCTCCCCAATAGTTAAATGATTGTGAATGCATATATAATTAGTTGTAATGCGGCTTCCGATTTCATCCTCGCTATAGGACATAATCTTTTGCACATCTTCCTTTAGATTTTCATCAAGATGCTTTAAAATTTTTTCCCTTTTATTTTCATCAAGACTTTCTATTAAATCAACTGCATCATCGGAATCCATTAATGATATTACTTTTACTGCTTTTTCTAATGTTAATTCATTAAAATATTTTTCTATATCATCAATATAGGTGAAAATCTCTGCAACATGCTTTGCCCCTAAAATCCTATATATATGTTTTCTTTCATTTTCAGTAAGGCATGTTAAAGCCTCTGCAATATCATTGTAATGGTAGTTGTCAATTCTTTTTGCCAGTTCTTTTTCAGGCAATGTGCTTCTCATTAAAGCTACAAGCTCTTTAACATAGTTCTTTTTTTCAAATTTTCTTGTTTTCATTTATGCCTCCTTACTTTTGTGCATATAACCACTCATCTATATGATTTTATTTTTGCACACAAAAAATACACCACTTAAAGTGGAACCTACAGTTACATGTTGTGATGTATGCTATAATTCCCCGTGGTGTATAAAAAGACATATGAATAAAAAGTAACTAACCCAATTTCACAGACAGCCACTTTTTATTGTTCATTAATTTAATACCACAGCTACTATATAGCCTAATACTATCGCAACTATCCATGAAACTCACCTCCGTTAACTTTTTTACTATTAGAGTTTAACACTCTGAATTTTCTTTTTCAACCTAACGTAATTTTTTTTTCACTATTTTATAAACTTTTGTTCCACTACATCAAACAGTCCTATATCCGTTATTTTTACTTCCGGTATAACCGGTAATGACATAAAGCACAATGTCATGGTTGGTTCTACATTAGGATTTACCTTAAGCCTATCATAAGCAATATTATGAATTTTTGTTAATTTATCCCTAACCCACTCACCGTTTTTATCGCTCATTAATCCTGCTATTGGAAGAGGCATGGATTCTAAAACCTCTCCGCCATCTACCACAACAATGCCGCCTTCTAATTCTATTAACTTAGATACTGCAAATGCCATATCTTCATTATTAGTTCCTACTACAATTATGTTGTGAGAATCATGTGCCACTGTTACTGCAATGGCTCCTGTCTTTATTCCATAACCTTCTATAAGTGCCGTTGCCACGTTGCCTGTCATTTGGTGTCGCTCAACTACTGCCACCTTTGCCACATCAATATTTTTATCAAACTTAAAATCTCCATCTTCCCCACGATTAATTTTCATTACCTTTTTCTTTGTAACAACGCTATCCGGCAAAATTCCTATTACCGTAGCCTTGTCAGATTCTAAATGCATTTTTAGTTTGTCAATGGAAAAATCTTTTACTTTAACACTTCCTGCCACCTTTTGGATTCCAATATGCTTTGTGTCTGCCAAATAGTTGCCCTTATCTGCCACCAGATTTCCTTCAATCCAAACCTTGTCAATTTTGAATTTTTCCAAATCATCCACTAAAACAATATCTGCTTTTTTGTTTGGTGCAATGGCTCCCCGGTCATCTAAGTGGAAACATTCCGCTGCATTAAGAGTTGCCATCTGCACAGCTGTAATAGGGTCAATTCCATTTTCAACGCATATACGAAGTTTTTCGTCCATATCTCCCTTTTCAAAAATTGTCACTGGCTGTAAATCATCGGCACAAAGAATGCAACGTCTGGAATTTTGTTCATTTACCCCTTTAAGCAACATAGGAAGCTCTCTACAGGCAGAACCATAACGTAGCATAACGTACATTCCATTTCTAAGTCTCTCCTTAAGTTCCTCCAAGGAACCGCTTTCGTGGTCTGTATGTATTCCTGCTGTAACATAAGCAGACAAATCATCCCCTTTAAGCCCCGGAGAGTGACCGTCTATCAGCTTTCCTGCCTGATGACAAAGACTGATTTTTTCAATGACTTCTGAATCTGTGTTTATTACTCCCACAGTGTTCATAAACTCTCCCATGCCAAATACTTTATCCTGATTAATAACTTCACTAATAGCCTTTGAATCCACAACTGCTCCTGCATGTTCCCATGGTGTACATGGCACGCAGGATGGAAGCATGTATTTAATATTAAGGGCTGCATTTTCCCCTGCCTTTACCATATAATCAAAGCCGTCCATACCACATACATTCACTATTTCGTGAGGGTCTGCAATAATGGTGGTAGTTCCGTGAGGTACTACCAAACGGCTGAACTCTTCCGGAGAAACAAAGGATGATTCAATGTGAATATGACTGTTAATAAATCCCGGTAGGGCATATCTGCCTTCTGCATCCACTTCTTTTTCTCCACTGTAATTTCCCACTGCTGCTATTTTCCCGTCTGAAATAGCAATGTCTCCTTCAATAATTTCGTGGGTAAACACATTAACTATTTTGCAGTTTTTTATTACCAGGTCTGCCGGCTGTCTTTTTGCGGCAATGTTGATTCTTTTTTTGATGTTATCATGCATATAATCTTCTCCTCTTTATATATAATTGTTTAACATTTCTTCCACTAAACCTCTTATTTTCCCTGCTACCTCTTCACAATATTGTTTTTTCAAACCGGCATTAACACCTACTTCTGTTAATTCCTTTATTCCCGGATTTCTGCCATTCCCTGCTACCGTTGTAGTATGCTCTCCATAGTAGGTATTGCTATAGGTCAAATCATATGCCGGGCTAAACCGCCAAGTGCTAAGGTTCCAACAGGACGTTCATTATAAAATACATTTATTATTTCACTTGTTTTCATTAATTACCTCCTGAATGTTTTTGTATGGAACCTGTGAAAATATTTCCCTTAATTCATTAACCACATCCAATGCCGTTGCTATTCTTGTTAAACTTAGCAGTGAAATCTGCCCTGTGGTTTCAAAACGTTTTATGGAGCCATAGCTTACTCCACTGATTTCAGAAAGTTTTTTTTGGGAAATACGACGCCTTTTCCTTATATTCTTAAGTCTGTCTGCAATTTTCAAATTAATTTCTTCAGGGGTTTCCCATATATAATTTTGCATCAAGTTGTCCTTCTCCTTTATGGATAATATTTTATCCATTTCCTTTGATTTTAGGCAATATTGGATAATATTTTATCTATTATTATAACAATAATTATTTTTTTTACAAGATAATTAAGCCTCCCATACTAAAAAGTATGAAGAGGCTTTATCCATTATTTTTCCTGAAAAAATTCAATTTCTTCTCTTAATGGTCCGTAACAAAAAGCTATTCTTGCCGGGAATGGCGGGGTTGATTTTATTTCTATTAAACCATTTCCCGTGTCAAACATTATGCCTTCCTCCCATTAACTGATTTTATTTTCCCACACGCTGTATCCCTGAGTTAATGCTGATTCATAAATGGGATGTAGTCTTTTATAAAGAACCTGACTAAAATTATCCGGTTCAATCCCTTCTATGTACAATTCGTCTAAAGGCCATATTGAATTAAGATTATATCTTTTACAATCGTTAAAAAGCCGCCCTGCATATTCATTACTATGAACTGTTCTATTTAACAGATATTGCCGGTGAGCAAAGCCCCCGTAGTAGTTTTCCCATTGGGGAAGTCTGTTGTTTTTGGCAGAATTAAGTTTTCCCTTAACAGGAACCAAATTCCAAAGCTCGTCATTTGCCACGTAAGACCAGGGGATAAAGTGGTCAATATCGTATTCGCCATTAAGGGGATCGTTAGAATAAATGTCACTAAACTCGCCGCCATTTATTTCCATTACACAATCCCAAAGCTTTCGGGCTTTTTCAAGCCTGCGTTTTTTATCCTTTTCAGGCTCCAACTTATATATAATGCCAGGCACACCGGGATTTCTGTCCTGAAGATATTTTAATTTTTTCATCTTAATCCAGCCACGAATTGTTACCATATTATCAATGAAAAAGTTTCTCCAAGAGTTATTTATTATGATTTTTTTGTTCAATCCTGTACCCTCTTCTATTTTATATGGTAGACATTCTTTTTTATCCACCATATCGAAATATGTTATCAGGTGTTTCTTATTATTCCACAAAGTATCATTTCCCTTAA
>NZ_HF991850.1:22332-23669 GCF_000432355.1 Eubacterium sp. CAG:161 | reverse complement strand
ACAAAGTATCATTTCCCTTAATTTCTTCAATGAAGGGTGACAATATACGATATGGCACGTTTTTTGCCAAATCCATCATCTCTTTTTTAACACACTGTCTGTTGGATTTTGTCTTTTCAATTATGATATCTCTAGCCTCATCATTTTTGATATCCACAGTCTGTCCCAACTTGTTGACAGCCCGTTCTAAAATATCTGAACTGCTTCCGTCCTTGTTTTTAGGACCAAGTCTTAAGTGATATTCACTAACTGCATACCATGCATCCGCTATCATGCCTGCAAAGATTTCAAGAAATGTTGGTGTTTCCTCTCCTCTTGCTACTAGCTGCATTATGGAATCTAACCAGAAAAACTTGTAACACTGCGTGGTATTATCCAGCATTTTTGAGAATTTCTTTACGTTTAGACTGCAATAATATTCTATTAAATTTTCCATGGTGTGCCCTCCATCAGTATGATTCTATGCAAGATATTTATGTGTTCAAACCGGTCATGCATTATATTTTTTTACATAACCGGCTTTTTATTATTTATATATTTTCTCTGTATATTCAGGTGTCACCTTGGCTAATATGGTGTTATATAAATATTTATGTCCATCTATTGTTGGCATCATACAATTATTATACAACTGTTCTGCTATTTCATACACTGAGTAATCTATTGCATTACTGTACACTATTTCTCCGTCTTCTAACACAGCATAGGCTCTTGCTTTATACTCTGCAGTATATGCCTCTTTGCTATTTGCACCATACGTCATAGTTTCTACATACGTAGTTGTATTATCTGTTTTTTTCCAAATGCCCTTTTGTGTTGTATTATAACTCCTTACAAACTGACCCTCCATTCCAATTTTCAAATGGTCAGATGTTATTCCTGTTTTTTTCCCATTATATTTTAACAGACCATAAATCAAACCAAACTTAGTTACCTTTTTATTATTAATACTGTCAGTTACTTTTGCCACTATTTTCATTCCACCAATTTTGGTATTTATACAAACTCCCTCTATTTTTATTAAGCCTTCTAATTCTGCAGTTGTCTCCTGATTTACTTTAGTTTCATTTACAGTTGTTGTTTCTTCCGATATATTTGTATTTTTAAACAATATCGTAACGCTTTCTTTGTTATAATAATCCACCACCTTTAGTGTGTGGTATCTGCCACTTGACAGGTCAGCATCAGATATATTTACAAAGGCTCCAGCCTCCGGTGTCATATTTTTGTCATCCCATGTCACTGATGAAAACTTTGCTGCAAGATTTAATCCTACATAAACCTTTCCTGCCTCGTACTTTATCAATACCAATTTTGTTTCACCGGCTGTTACGCTA
>NZ_HF991850.1:0-22322 GCF_000432355.1 Eubacterium sp. CAG:161 | reverse complement strand
CTGTTACGCTATACTCCAATGAATCATTGCCTATTACTTTTGACCATGTAGTATTACCTGCAGGTTTTGTAGTTGTCACATTTTCCTTAGTTGTTGGTACTACTATTGATTCGTCCGGATTGCCTGGTGCATTTGTTATCTTTTTAAATCCTTTTTCAGATACTGTTCCGTGTTCACTAATTATATTAAATGCAAACACTATGTACTTATCCTTATATGAAGTCAAATCTATATCCTTTGACCAATACCCATTATTTTTACCAAGTTCCTGTCCTATATATCCTGCAATACTGTCATTATTATAGGCTTCTGTTGCCTCCTCTATAGTATCATATATGTGATATAAAACTATTATGTTAGAAGCACTGTCATTTAACGCTACAAATGTTGCCTTATATCCATTCATTGTCATATAAAGATTATCATTGATATAACAGTCCCCGGCTGATGCCCAACGTGCATACAATGTTATGTTTCCATATACATCACTGTCTATTTTTTCTATTTTGTTTGAATATGATGCATCTGTGTACCATCCCCTAAACACACTGTTTTCTTTTCGTGGTGTTGGCAGGTCTATAGTTTCACCATACACATATGAATTTACCATGTTGTTACATGTGCCACCATTTAACTGATAAGTTATATTATATTTTCCTCTGTCATAATATATTTTCAAATGTGTTCCTCCAGATTTTATGGTTCCTTCCAACACACTCTTTTCCTTATTTATAATATAACCTTTTTTCTCTGTTGGTGTTATCTGCACTTTTTCATTATTTTTACCATACTGTATGTCAGTTCCTACCAAGTCATACTGACCACTTACATTTTGCACATAATACTCTACATAGTATTCCTGTCCCTTCATCTGGCTTTCTGTTCTTATAGTCATCTGGTTTGGTGCTGCGCTAAATTTTGCTCCATCAGAAAACTGTACTGTTTTTATTTTACTGTCTGCATTATACACTGCGTAAGTTTTCTCGCCATTTGAATCTTTAAACACCATACTTAACTCTGTATTTGAAGTAATGCCTGTCTCAGGTGTTCCTGCCTTTTGCAATGATTTTATAAATTGATAAATATGTGCATTTGTCTCACCATTTTCCGGTGTTGATCCACCCCATCTGTCAAATCCTCCGTCAGGATCAGCCATAGCCAGATACTCACTCCATATATCGTTCCATGATTTTGAATTGCCTTTATTTTTCAGTGTTTCTATACTGTTCTTTATGTATTCCTTGTTTGTGGCAAGATAATATGAACCTGCTGTTATAGGCAAAAGCTGAATTCCCTGAACCATGGCAGGATCTGCTGAAAACCATGTTGCATAGTCATATTTTCCACTCCATACAAGAGAGGCCATGTTGTTTTTTATCTGATTTGTTCCCTGTTTTACATACTTACTGTCCAGCACATCCTGATCAATATCAAACCAATATGAATTGATGGCAGACAATTCTGTTGTATATAAATAGATTCCCAAATCTTTTATTTTCTCATTGTCACTTGCCATTCCGTATAAAATCACTCCATACCAGGCATTCATTGCCTCAGATGTTGACTCCTGATTGTTTCCACTTTCAGGATCTTCAAATCCTGATGCCCATGAGTGGCCCTCAAAAGGCGAAAAGTTTCTCATATATGGATATCTTGAATCCTTGCTGTTTTGCTTTGTACATGCTATATCGTCAATTAATTCTTCTATAACAGGTGCATATTTTTTAAGCCACTGTTTATCTCTTAATCCCACCTGTGCTGCTGCTGCAATAAAATATCCATAATGAAAATGATGATCGTTCATCTGGTCAATGGAATTATAAGATGATGGGAAACTAAACAAAGAACCTATGCCATCATCATAGGCAAAATACTTTCCATCTCCATCACCTGAATATGTAAACCAGTCTTCCAAAGATTTTTCCATTGCCCTTAAAATGCGTTCACTGCTTTCTGTATCATTTACATCCTCTGCTGCTGCCAACATATTTGATGCACGGTTTAATTGCTTTCCATACGCATATGGGTCTCCATTAGTTTCATCTACGCATAATTCATAATTACCATTTATCGGCATTTTTGATGTCATGTATTCATTTACATATTCTTTTAACTTGCTTTTGTCATTGTCTGCTACTCCTGTTACAAAAGGAAGTACACCTGAATATTTAAGTTCTGTTGTAAATGATGAACCCTTTACAAACTTTACTGTTCCTCTTAAGGTTCTTGCTGTATTTTTCATGTATGAAATATTTGTCTTTATATTTTTGTACTGATGTGGCATTATGCCCATTATTGTTCCATCAACTGTGCTTTCGCTTTTTTTATCAACTGTATAAATGTATTTTGTAGACACAGTTGAAACCTGCTGATTATATGTGTATTCAGCTTTTGTGTCTGTTATAAAATTGTAAGCATATGCTTTATATTCCTTTGCGATTACCAATGCTTCTGCATCACTTCCGTCTGACTCAGTAAGCCATGCCATTGAAAAATATGCTTTCTGCTCTGATGAAAATTCTATATTAATATTTCCAACACTACTTGAACTATTGTCTGTCTGTGTCAGTGTTGTTCCCTTAGGCAGATATATTCCATAATAATCATATTTTGGATAGCCGTTTTTTTCATCAATGTCATCATATACTTTTAGAACTATATATGACGAATTTTTAAGAGTTGTACCATCATAATAAATAATCTTTGAGTCAACATCTTTTCTGTATTTTGCAACTGTCAGCTTTTTGCTGTTCTTTAATGTAAAAAATCCAAAGGGACTTCCCTGTACAATTGTTGTTTTCAGATATTGACTGTTATCATTTTTGTTTTCCAAAACCACATCATATGTCCAATCAGATATTTTATCTACCTTTGCATTTTCCGTGGAAAAGTCTGGTCTTACGGAAAAATCTGTATAATCTCCATTTGTAGTAAGAGTCATAACGCAATATGTAGAACCAATTCTTGTACTTGGCTTTGATATCCACATACCATCTTTCGCAGCTTTAAATGCCAATGGATAAGTATACATGCTACCAGAATACTTATTATTTCCATTAAAATTCCACATTGCAGATGTTCCCCAGTTATTTGTATCAAAAGCTCCATTGTTATTATCATAATTATCTGTTGTAAATCTTGTTACATTGCTATTACTTTTAGATGGCAGTTTTGATGCATCACTTTGCAACGCCTTTGGCAATCCTTCTGCAATACTTCCACTTCCCATATATTTTGTCTGTTCTCCTTTTACTGTAAATAAATTTGGCACTGATATCCCTCCAAATGCCATTGACAAACATACAATTACACATACTATTTTTTTTAATGCTTTACTCATAAATATCTCTCCTCTAAAGAACTATTAACATTTTTCAAAAAAAGCAACTCTATTATCAGTTATAAAACAAACTTAAATATAGTACAAGATGCTTGTTTTTAAAATTTATATGCATTTTTCATCTTATATCACTATTTCTTTTTCCATCTTGAAAGGGCTAAACTTCATAATAACAGGTCGTTGTCTGAACATCTGACTTTTTGCTTATAACTTCTTAACCTTAAAAGTTATTGTTTACTTTATGAATACATTTTTGCCACTGCTATCAATACGTTTTTATTTGTTCTGTATATTTTTTTAAATTCACTATTTTTTACAGGTGCAGGCATTGGACCTGTTTCCAATGTGCAGTTTAATATATTTCTATCATCCAGATAATCACTGAATGTTCCATACTGCGTCTCACCACTTATTATGTGGGTATATTTTGTCATGGAATAAAGCATATTACTAAGTTTTGTATGCTTTCGATGGTACATAACTTCACCTGCCTGATGATAACAAATTACTACATCAGGTTTCACCTTTTCCACAACAAATATCTGTGCCTTTGTTTCCGGTGTCGTAATTGCTTCCTGATGTGCTGTTGTTACATCAGCTGTTGCTGTCTCCGCTTTTACCTCCGTAAAATTAATTCCCAGCGCAATTACTCCAATTAACATTAGTAACTTTAGCGTTTTTTTCATCCGTTCCTTCCTTCCAATTTTCCGCTTGCTATTATGATGATACAATTATACTATATAATGTCTGATAATTTTATTCTTTTTTACGTTTTAGCCGTAATATTTTCGATGCAATACCGTGTTCATATATATTTTTTTAATAAAAAAACTACCAACCTTCGCACCAGAAAGCAGGTAGTTTATACTTAATATACTTAAACAGTTAAACCCACAATTGCATTGACATACAAAAATTGTTTTAACTTCTTCATTTTCATTCCGCAATATATATTTTCATCTAGTTTCTTCTTTGCCAAAAACAAATTCTGTTCTGGCAATAAATGAAATTTATCTTTAAATTTTGACATTGTAATATCCCCTTCTCTTTTACTATATCACATTTGAACAGCTTGCATGTATCTTTTATAACTCATATGTTTCTGTGCAACAGACTTAATATAACTCCTTTAATTCTATCAACTCTACATTGCTTCTATTTTTGTTTTTAAATCCGGATTTAGAAATAAATACATATTTGTAGCAATTTAATCCCGTAGCCTCTACCTGCTTTATTTCCTTATCTATTATTTCATCTGTAATTGGTTTATTTTTGAATTTAACTTCATAAAAAACATATCCTTTTTCATCTTCAGTTACAACATCAAATTCACCATTGTTATGTTCTTTAGGATTGTCATAGTAATATTTTCCTATCTTCTCAATAACCGGCTCAATTTCTCCCTTTCTGTTTTTTCTAATCAGATACTGGCGACATATCGACTCAAACATATGGGGAACATACTGTTCTTCAAAATCTTTTTCTATATATTTTTTATAAAATACATTGGAACCCATAATATTCATCTGAGATGAGTATTTAAAGATATATTTGTAATAAAATAACGAAAGATTATCAGAAATATAATATCCTGTCTTTCTTTTATTGTTTTTATCATTTATTGGACTTGTTTTTATAACCACTTCCATCTTCATTAATTTGTCAAGCACGTCCACGAGCGTTGGTCCGCTAGAGACATGAGATTGTGATAATATGTCACTATATTTGTGATACCCTTTTGCTAACGCTTCAAAAACTTCATTTACATTTACTATTTTTGAAATTTCAGAATTTAAATACATTGATACTTCATTTTCCAATCTTGCTCCCGGCGAAGCAATAAGTTCAATAATGTTCTCTTTTACACTCTTAGAATCGTCCACTAATCTGTTGTAATATGGTATACCACCAAATACAGAATAAATTCTTACTCTATCCTCTTCTGAATATTTAGGATAAAACAATGAAGACTCATAGTAATCCATCTGTCGCAAGTTAATTGTCAAATCAACTCTTCCATATAAAGGATTTGAATGTTCTAAAAGTGACCTCATTACATCAACATACGAACCTAATATTATCAGCAATAATTTAGATTTATCTCTATACTTATCAATTAATGCCTGCAATATACTGTCCATACCACTAACTGATTCCCTTATATATAGGTACTCATCCAACACCAAAATAATCTTCTCTTCTACAGATAACTCAAAAATGTATTTAAGTACAGTTTCTATATTTGTAAAATGTAATACTTTTTCTGGAAATTCTAGTAAAAATGTGATAGAATTTTGATAATAGGAGGAAAAAGAAATGAAACAAAAAAAATTTTTTATAATAGGTTTGATATTATTAGCAGCTATCTCATTTATAATATTCATACTAGTATCAGGTAGTGGTAACAAAGGTAGTGGTAACAAAGGTAATGTTGAAACACCAAAAGCCATTAATGACATTAATGACGTTATTAATACTATAAATAAAAATAACAAAAATGTTTTACCCGAACTTGAAACTATGAAAGTAGATATAAAGAATATTGATGAAGTTACTAGTTATACTGGATTAAAAACAAATGATGGAATCGAATCAATTGTTGTATCAGAACCATTGATAACAGCACAAGCTTATTCAGTTGCTATTGTTAAGGTTAAAGACAATGCTGATGTAGAAAAAATTAAACAAGAGATGTTAGATAATATTGATATGAGACGTTGGATTTGTGTTTCTGCAGAACAATTATATATCACAAATAGCGGTAATGTAATATTTTCTGTAATGGCTGATAAAGATGTTGCTAAAGCAGTATATAATGATTTTAAGAAATATGTAAATAATAATATTGGAAAAGAATTAGAAAAATCAAATGACGAAGAAAAATAATGAAGAACCTTTTAAGGTGCCTTTTTAAAGGAGGATAAGATGTTATTTAGTAGTATTAGTTTTTTATATTATTTTTTACCAGCATTAATAATTATATATTTTATAACACCTAAAAAATATAAAAATATTATTTTATTAATTGCATCTTTATTATTTTATCTTTACGGAGAACCTAAATATGTTTTTTTAATGATTGCAGAAATTATTATTGCTTATATAGGTGCTATTTTAATTGATAAATATAAAAATCAAAGTGAAAATATATTAATAACAACTTTAATTATACATATATTTTTATTAATAATATTTAAATATACTGATTTTATTATACAATCAATTAATGATATATCTAATGCTAATATTAAATTATTAAATATTGCATTACCAATAGGAATATCATTTTATACATTTCAAATTATGAGTTATCTTATTGATGTATATAATGGTAAAGTTAAAGTTCAAAAAAACATTATAAATTTAGCAACTTATGTGTCTTTATTTCCACAGTTAGTCGCAGGACCTATTGTTAGATATCAGACAGTAGAAAAAGAATTAGATGATAGAGTACATAGTTTTAATAATTTTGCATATGGTATTAGAAGATTTTCTATTGGACTTGCTAAAAAAGTATTAATAGCTAATGCTTTGGGAGAACTTTGCACTAAAGCTTTTGCTCTAAATGAAACAACCGTAATATTTTATTGGATATTTGGTATAAGTTATATGCTACAGTTGTATTTTGATTTTTCAGCTTATAGTGATATGGCTATTGGTCTTGGAAGAATATTTGGATTTCATTTTCCTGAAAACTTTAATTACCCATATATATCAAAAAGTATAACTGAGTTTTGGAGAAGATGGCACATCTCTCTTAGTACATGGTTCAAAGATTATGTTTATATTCCACTTGGAGGCAATAGAGATGGTAAATATAAACAAATAAGAAATATTTTAATAGTATGGTTATTAACTGGAATATGGCATGGTGCTAATTGGACTTTTTTAATATGGGGATTATTGTTTGGAATTCTTCTTATAATAGAAAAAATATTCCTTAATAAATTTATGGGAAAATTACCTTCTTTTATAAGAAGAATATATGTATTATTTATTGTTATGATATTATTTGTTATATTTAATTCTGACAATATGTCAGAGGCTTTGATTAATATTAAAGGGTTATTTGGTATGAATGGAGAAGTTTTTATTAATGATTATACACTTCATTATTTAAAGAGTTATTTACCAATATTAATTATTGCTATATTTGGGGCTACTCCTTTTATTAAAACATTAATAGATAAATTAAGAAAAAATAAATATCTAAATAACATAATTAATATTTTAGAACCAATTTTAATAGTTATAATATTATTTGTTGTTACTTCTTATCTGATAGATAATTCATATAATCCATTTTTATACTTTAGATTTTAAGGAGGTTATACATGAACGATAAAACTAAAGATATAGTTGTAACTTTAGTATTTCTTTTTACTATAATTTCGTTATTTTTGATTAATGTTATAATAAAAGATACTGATATTTCTATAGCAGAGAGAAGAAAACTTGCTACCATGCCAGAATTAACTACTAAAAGCTTGTTTGATGGTACATATTTTAAGAAATTTGATTCCTATGTTACGGATCAATTTATCAAAAGAGATACTTTTAGAAAAATTAAAATAGATATAGAATTATCTACTAAAGGTGAATACAACAATTTATATATGTATGATGATTATATTGTTGAAGAAATATTTCCTTTAAATACTAATTCTATTAAAAATTTAACAAATAAGATTAATTATATAAAAAATACATATTTGAATAATAATAGTAATATATATTATACTATTATTCCTGATAAAAATTACTTTGTTAATAAAGGTAATTTAAAACTTGATTATAATAAATTACAAGATATGATGAAAAATAATTTAACAAATCTTAATTATATAAATATATTTGATAAATTAACACTTAATAATTATTATAAGACAGACACTCATTGGAAACAAGAAGATTTATTTAATGTCGCAAATACTATTGCTAATCAAATGAATTTTGATATAACTAATAACAATGTTGAAAATACAATTACTACTTTTAAGGGTAGTTATGCTGGTAGACTATCAGTAACTCAAGATATTGATACTATAAAAACTATATCTAATCCATCTATTGATAATAGTAGTGTGTATAATTATGAAACAAAAAAATATACAAAAATATATGATTATGATAAAATAAAATCATTAGATAAATATGATATATATTTATCAGGAGCATCTTCTATTATAGATATTGTTAATCCTACTTCAAATAGTAATAAAGAATTAATTGTTTTTCGTGATTCTTATGGCAGTAGTTTAGTTCCTCTATTAATAGATGGTTATAGGAAGATTACTGTTATTGATATTAGATATGTTTCTTCAAAGATTCTGAATAATTATATAAAATTTGATAATCAGGATGTTCTTTTTATGTATAGTATATTATCTATAAATAATAGTTTTTCTATGAGATAAGGAATCTGGTGAGATAAAATACCGACATGTTTCTATTTTATTTTTATCTTAACCGTGATTTTTTTATCGCTTCCATCTTTAGCCTGTGCAGTGACTTTAATACTTTTTCCTTTTCCTGCTTTTTTGGTAACTAAAACTCCTTTTGAACTAATCTTTGCATATTTTTTATTATTGACAGACCATTTTACAGTTTTGTTAGTAACATCGGAATTTATAGTTATTTTAATCTTTGTTTTATTACCTGCTTTTATAGTCTTTGGTGCCTTTAATGTTATTTTTTTTACTAAAATTCTATTTATTTTTAATTTTATTGACGATGTAATATTGCTGCCATCTGTGGTCTTTGCAAATATAGTTACTGTCTTACCAGCTCCTGCTTTCTTTGCAAAAACATTACCATTTGAATCCACAACTGCGTATTTACTATTACTACTTGACCATAATAATTTTGTGGTTGTAGCATCATATGGCAAAATAATCGGAGACAATTTTATCTGCTTTCCAACGTTGATACTATAATTATTCTGTAAATTTTCTGTCTTTTTATTATGTTATGTATTTGCAATACAATAATTGTTTAATACTTCTGTTTCTTATTTTACTTTATTTTATTTCCTGTATTTCTACTTTTGTGTTTATCAGGCTTTTCTTCCATATCATAAGATACACTTTGTATTCTATGGAATCAGTTGCCACAACAAAAGGCTCTTCCACGAATATCTCTGACTTTCTCTTTTTGTGTTTTAACTTGTTCTGAAGTTGCTTTGCCCTTGTCAAAATCTTCTTATGCTCATTGTCTGCAGCTTTTCCAAACTTTCTTGTTGGATAATTCTTTGTTGCTTCTGTCATTTTTTCCATAAGACTTTCCACAACTTTTCTGTGAGACTTTCTATGTAACATAGTTGCTATAACTTTTGCAAGCTTTCTGTTCTTAAACTGCTTATATAAAACAAGAACCTGATAAAGCATTTTGTCCTGCTGCTCTCTTGCCACCTTAAGCATAACAGTGATTGCCTTGTCTGTTGGCTCCCACGGATTGTCCCTTGGCACAAGATACTTCTCAGGCACCGAAGGATAAAAGCAATAATTAAGCGGTGGAAAATCTGTAAGATTAGCCAGCTCTTTCTCCAAATCATTACAATACTTTTCTCCCAAATAATCAAGTTTATCCCTGAGAATTGAAATTTTGTATTCAAGCTGTCTTAAATATTCATAACCTTCAATCCAAAAATGTGCAGTTCTTCCGTAATTATACAAATTAACTTCAAAACTAACATCCTCAAAAAATACAGTACACACCGAATCTTTCTGATGTACAACCAAAACATATTCATCATTGCCTGTACTGTCATTTTTTTGAACTGTCAGGGATGTATTAATCTCTCCCTGATAGTCCTTTATATATTCTCCTGTAATTCTTGCATTTTCAAATACAATAAAACTTTCAACCGCATCATTCATAAGATAAATAACTTTAAGCTTGTTATCATCTACCTTATCAGACACAAGTTCAAACTGATTCTGTTCTATTAAATTATCTAACTTTTCAAAAATATCTTCTCTTTTGCTCATAATCAATCTTTATCAACCCCAGCCCGGAACTTTTTTAAACAACATCTTCCTGCCCCAGCTTGATTTCTTTTTACTTAGGTAAATCCAACCTTTCTTTCCTGATTTTGTTTTTACATAAGCATAAGCATTAATTGGCTTTTCCTCTCCGTACTTGCCCTGTGGACGTTTTGCCACATTCTTCATTGGTTTAATTTTTATCATTTTAATCTTGTCACCTTTTTTGACTGTAAATTTCACCTTTGACTTCTTTGATGCTTTTTTGTAAACCTTAATATTACTCTTAGTCTTATACTTATACTTCTTTGAACTTCCTACAAGATTATATGTTCCTGTAGTTGTTGTAATCTTGTTATTCTGTAATTTCAATGGAATGTTAGCATAAAAACAGCCAATTGGCAATGAATATGGTGTATCTACCACAATATTAAATCTGCCGTTGCCTTTTACATTGCTAAACGAATACTCTCTTGTATAATTCAAAGCCTTGTTTTTATTGTTATCAAATTCTACAATTGATGCACCATTCCATCTCTGAAATGAACTGTAATCCATAACATCCGAATAGCCTCCAATCTGCAAATTCAATTCCAAAGTATTATCACTACTGTCAATATCAAGAACCGTATACTTAGCCCAAGTATCTGTTAACTTCTTAGTGTAAACATTCTTATCATTTATAAACAAACTTACACTATTAAAGAAGTCATTATCATCTTTATTAACCTGAGTTGTGTACTTAATCTTCTCCGCCTGCCCATCTCCATTCAAGTCAAAATAATAATCCTTGTTCAGTTCAAGTGTCTGGTTAGTTGCTGCGTAAACATTGACATTGCTAAGCAAAAATCCTGCTGTAAAAGCAAAAGACAATGCTCCAAAGATTGATAAAGATTTTTTAAAATTTCCTTTCATGATCTTGTCCTCCTGTTCATACCCTTATAACTTGATTGTACTATTGTTTCGGGAGAAATCAATATGGATTTTTTTCGTGGTTGTAATAATTGAAACGTTTTCATCTTTATTTTATCATAAATATTTTTTAGAAGTATTTCTCGAATATTTTATGATTTTTTAATAGATTTGCACTGCCTTTTCAACCAATTTTTCATTTTTATAAACAAGCTTTAATGTAAAAAATCTTTCTTCGTTATCAAGCAACAATTTTAGAAAAATAGCATCCCCTTCCCATGTTGGAAGTTTAGGCACTTCCGTCTTGCTTACCCATTCCAATTCTCCCTCGTCGCAGGTAATAATCTCTCCACGAAAATCGTCCGATGTAAAAAGGCACATCATTTCAGGCTCACAGTCATCACTTACAAAAGTTATCAAACCTCTAAACTTATACGACAACAATTCCAAGCCTGTCTCCTCTTTTACTTCTCTTAAAAGACATTCCTCAGGGCTTTCATTTCCTTCTGCGTGACCGCCTACGCCAATCCACTTATCCTTATTAATGTCATTTTCTTTTTTAGTTCTATGTAACATTAAATATTTTTCATCTTTTTCTATGTAACACAAAGTCGTAACTTTCATCCAAAAATCCACCTCTAAAACCAGCTAAGAATTATTACCACAAACGCCAATATTGCTATTGCACCAAACAGCTTAAGTGATTTCATCAACTCTTTATATGTTAAACTATCTTTTAATAAAATATCTTCTTTGGTTAATGATTCCATTTTCATTGTCCCTCTAATTTTTATTAAAAAACAAATATCCAGCACGCAAAGTACCAAGCATATAATGCCTAAGATTGTTCTTATTGTTACTAGCATTCTACTTTATCTCCTGCATCATTAATTTCACATATTCTTCTGCATTCTCTCTATTGTCTTCTATTTCTGCTTCTGTAAGATTTCGGATAACTTTAGCAGGATTACCAAATGCCATTGAATTGTCAGGGATTTCCATTTTTCCCGTTACTAAAGCACCGGCACCAATAATGCAATTCTTGCCTACTTTTGCTCCATTCAGAAGAATGCTTCCCATTCCAATAACTGTATTGTCGCCAACTGTACAACCATGAACTATGGCGTTATGACCTATTGTTACCCCATTGCCAATGGTTAACGCAAAACCATTACCTGTGTGCAATGTGCAATTGTCCTGCACATTAGAATTATCGCCTATTGTTATTCCTTCCATATCACCACGAACTACCGCATTGTACCAAATCCCAACATTGTTGCCTATTTCAACATTTCCTACAACGTGTGTTCCCGGTGCTAAAAATATATTTTTGTTCAAAATTCTTCTCCTTTGCAACAATTATATACTTATTTCTTCTTTCTAAGCTTTCCTGTTTTCTTGCTAAAAGTATATCTTTTTCCTTTGATTTTCTGTTTGCCTTTAAGCATGCCTTTTGTCTTTGAAAAATAGTATTTAGCATTTTTGTATGTTACCCAGCCGTTTTTTCTTTTTCCACTTTTCTTGAAGAAATAACTTTTCACTCCGTCTGTGTAAATCTGATTAGTTACTACAACTCCGTTACCTTTTGCCAAATAACTTTTACCACGAATAGTAAACCAACCGCTTGTCATTTCTCCAGTCTTGGGATTCAAATAAAATTTGTTTCCTGCTTCTTTAAAGAAACCTTTATTCATAACGGCTGTTTTGTTGTTAAAGTGATACCACTTTCCGTCTTTTTTTACCCAGCCTGCTATTTTATTTCCTTCCTTGTCAACAAAATATGTCTTGCCTGAAATTGTCTGAAAATCACCTTCGATGTTTTTTGCACTAAGCTTGTAATAATTAATAATACCCTTTGCATCTGCCACTTAACCTTTTTGCCAAATGATTTCTTGCTGTAAGACAATCGCCTAGCTTAAGTTTTTTAACGCACTTGCTATTAGTTCTTGTCATATAAACAGTTACATCTGAATATTTATTTAAGTAATTTCTACAAGCCTTGCCAATGTCCAAATTAACATCCTCTTCTTTTAATCCATTGCCCCTTGCACCTATATGCTTCTTGCAATGTCCCGGATCAAGCAAAATAACCTTAGACTTGACTGGATTCAAAGCTGACTTTTTAATATTTGATGCTTTTGTAGTTTCCTGTGGCTTTGTAGTTTCTGCGAGCTTAGTTGTCTCTGTAGTTTTTGTACTTTCAGATGGCTTAGTTGTTACTGCTTCTACGGATGTTGTAACCTTCTCTCCTGAAACCTCAGCCTTTGTCTGAGTAGAAAATGTAGCTATGCTCATCAATGTACATATCGATAAAATTCCAAGTGCATATTTTATTGTTTTAAATATTTTGATGTTGTTCATGTTCATACCCCTTTGTATTATCTCTTATTTTTCCACTTTTTCAGTATAACATATGCACTGTTGTTTTCAATTAACTTCTTTTCCATCTATTGCATTCTTTACATCCGTTTCAGCGTAATGTCCTGATAAAACTATCTTTCCTGCATCTTTTCCGTCAAAAGAGAATGTGGTAGCTGACTTTCAGGTTATCTGCCATCAAAATAATCTAACAACATCTGTAGTTCTTCGCTTCTTCCAATATTATAATACTACAGCAATAGCGAATTAAACTGTTCAATATATTTATCCATAATAGTCATAATACCTGCACCTGAAGAAATCAAAATCTTATTTTCAAGCAATAAACCGGTTCGTTTATTACCATTCCAGAAGAAGTGTCCTCTTGCTCCCCATATAAATGTAACACAATTTAGTTTTATGCAAAAACTGTAGTCTTTCCACTTCCGGGTACAGCTAAAAGCAGTGTAGGCTTTTCGACGCTCTGCACTGCTTCTAACTGTTGTTTATTTAGATTTATATTAAATTTGGTTATAAATTCCTGTAGTGTCATGATATTTTTCTCCTATTTAATCCCCAAGGCTTCCTTCAAAAATCCTACTATTCTCTTTTCATACTCACCATATATTATATTTTCCTTACTTTCAGTATCACTGCCATCAACAAAATATCTTCCTGTTTCTCTACTAACCGACAGAGAATCAAGTGGCCATCCCTCAAATCTTTTAGAGGACGCTTTATCTATCATATAAAAAGCGCCTATATTTTTTGCTGACTCTCTATCCATAAATGACGAAATCATACCATTGTTATATACAGCTATACCGTCCAGATAATAGGCAGACACCTTTCCGCCAAGCTCCGCTATAAGGTTTGAATAATACTCAATCATTTCTTCATCTGATAATCTGCTCATTCCCATTGGAGTTCTGACATTTAATCCCGGTTGTCTCTCATCTTCTAAACTTAGTTCCTCAAAATATAATCCTGAATCATTACAAATCACCCTATCAAAATATTTGCCATAATATCTTGCTTTGCATATTGCATTTTCTTCCGGCGTTTTTCCTGTCTCATCCGGTTCATCTTTTATTTCTAAATCTTTTAATGTTATAAATTCTATATTATAATTTTCTAACAATTTAGAAAACCTCTTTACCTTTGACGGATTAGTTGTTCCCAGTAGCACTTTCATCTTTCTCACCTTTGTAAATTACTATAATATAATTTTAGTTTTCATATGAAATACTTTCCTTTTTAGATAACCAACATGCTTTTTTGCAACCCCCCCTGCACACCATGTATGCAGGGGTAATTTCTTATAATTATATCACTTACCAGTATATTAATTACTTGTTAGCGATAGCTGCCTGAGCTGCTACATATCATAGGCTTACTACAGCCACTCCTCTTTCTGCTTTATCTTTTTATGCTACCTTTGAATAATCTAACACTGCAATTTCCTGCATCATTTGCTTTGCTAAATTAACCATCTTTTCTAACTGTTCAGCTACTTCGTCTGTATAATACTTTTCTCCACACTGCTCACATTCTTCACAAGGAACATTTTTAATTACAATGATACTATTTTTGTAATTAACAACATGAGTTGTAGTACTTTGTTTAACTGTATCACATTTGCAAAACATACACATATCTATTTCCTCCTTGTCTTTAAATCTTTTTCAAACTTGATTGTATTTGGAAAGTATGCTGTAATAATATAAATATATTTTCCATCACTTCCAGCAACAACATGTATTATTTTATCATTTATAGTATATCCAAAAATTAAACAACTAGGATGTAGAAAATCATCTGGATAATCTTCAATTATTTCACCTTCCAAAGCACATTTTTTAACATCTGCTCTTGAAATGTCTCTTTCCTGCATCCTCTCCAAACAATGTGCAGACCATCGAATAGCGTTTTCTGAAATATACTTTTTTAATTCATCTATTTGCACTTTAACACCTCTTTCCAAATAAGTCTACGACTTTTGTTCTATATTTATATTATACTTATCCGTGTGTTAAATATCAATTAAACATTTTTTCTTTTCTCCCCCTTTGGTGCACAATAGTAATGCTATATTCTGTAGCTGAAATATATAGTTCAGGAATCCACTGTTCGCCCTTGTTTTCAACTAATATATCTTTAAACTCACAATCCTCTTTGTCTACAAAATATTTTTTCATTATTTTGCTATGTTCCTTCTCTTCATCAGATATCAATAGGAAAACGCATCCTCCATCTTCTTCTAAGCTTCTTTCGATTCCGTAATTCAAATCTAATACATTCAATACTCTTTTTATTTCTTCTTCTACTGTTAAAGGAATATTATATGTTTTACAATCATTTAATAATTGTATATTTTGTTTTTTCGTCCAATATGTTTTTACCATCTATTTGCCTTTCTCCCTTTTTACCTGATTTCTATGCTGTACTACAACCTTTAAAATTGTTGTCGTCATAGTTATGGCAGATAGCATTAACTTGAATTTCTTATCATTCATCTATTAATTTCTTTCCCACAAAACAATGTTTGTGTATATAATATTAATCAAAATAATTCCTAGTCCTAATCCCACTATATATTCTTTCACGCAAATCTCCTTTTCAAAAAAATAAGGTGCTGTAAAAAAAGACTGTCATATTAACAATGATTTTCTATCATTTTAATATGACAGTCTTTATAACTTACTTACGTCTCATTTTATGCAACTTCTTTTTCTTCATTTTTTTCAAATAACTTCTTTACACCCTGTACGGCAACAATTACACCAAGGATTAAAAGTAATACTGCAAAGATTAACTGTAATGTATTTCCAAGTGATAATCCTGTTGTAGCAAATGCTCCACTTAATTTGTAAATTGTCATTCCAAGGGCTGTAAATGTAACTGCCATCATGAAGAACATTGGTACCCATAACATCCAACCCTGACGTTTTGTTTTCTTTAAGAATACTGCACAAGCTACTAAAGCAAGTACTGATAACAACTGGTTTGCTGAACCAAATAATGGCCAAATTTCTGCATAACCAACTTTTGCAAGTAAGAATGCAAGAACTAATGTAATAACTGTAGCAAAATACTTATTTGTTACTACCTTCTGGAATGGTGTCATATTATCATCAGTTACTCCTTCATCTAAGAAGAATTCCTGGAATGAAAGACGACCAATTCTTGCAACTGAGTCAAGTGATGTTAAAGCAAAAGCTGAAACAGCAAGGTTAATTAATGTAAATACTAAATTATGTGGTAAACCAACTGCTGATAAGAAGTTTGCAATTGCACCTGCAAAAATCTGTGGCTGTGTTGTTAAGCCCTGTGCTGCTGCTTCTCCTTTTGCAAATGAAGCAACTGCGATTAATGCGATTACACCAAGCATACTTTCCATAAGCATTGCACCAAATGATACAGGTAACATATTCTTTTCATTTTTAATTTGCTTTGAAGCTGTTCCTGATGAAACAAGTGAATGGAAACCTGATACGGCACCACATGCTATTGTTACAAATAAAATTGGGAACATATACTGTCCATCTACGTTGAAACTTGTAAATGCCTGTAAGTTACATGAAGGATTTGAAACAAATATACCTACAACTGCACCTACAATCATAAAAATTAATAAATAACTGTTTAAATAATCTCTAGGCTGCAATAATGCCCATACAGGAACTACACTGGCAATAAATATATAAGCGAATATAAAAAGATGCCATGTTTCTCTTGTTAAATAAACAGGGAAGTTTAAACCAATTACAACTGCTGCTACTAACATTGCAATTGCTATTACTGTATTTACCCATTTATTTAATTTTGCATATTTTAAAATCATTCCAAGTGCTACTGCTTCAAAAATAAATAAAATTGAAGTCATTGCTACTGCACCATTTGCTGAGATTTTTTCTACTGCCTGTCCTGCAACTTCAGGTACTGTAAATCCGTTAAATGTTCCGGCTACAACATCTGCAAATGCTGCAACTACTAAAATACAAAATAACCAACAGAAAAGTAAGAATAATTTCTTTCCTAATTTTCCAATATATTCTTCAATTATGTAACCAATTGTACGACCTTTGTTCTTAACTGATGCATACATTGATGCAAAATCTTGAACAGCTCCGAAGAACACACCACCTACAAGCAACCATAATAAAACAGGAAGCCAGCCAAAAACTGCTGCCTGAATAGGTCCATTAATAGGACCCGCACCTGCTATTGATGCAAACTGATGTCCAAATACTACATTTGTATCAGCCGGTACATAATCAACTCCATCCTGTAATTCATATGCCGGAGTTTTTGCATTAGGGTCAATGCCCCATTTGTTTTGAAGATAACGACCATAAAGAAGATACGCTCCTCCAAGTACTACAATCGCAATTACCATCATTAAGATTCCATTCATTTGTATTACCTCTCTTTTGTTATTATTTAGATAGTTTATTCTTTTATTACAAAAGAAAAAGCCTTCATTGTCTTACGACAACAAAGGCGAAAATATCAATTTCGTGGTACCACTTTGTTTGAAATAATTATTACTAATTAAAACCACTCATCACTGTCACATCCAACAGCTTCTTCTGTAACGTGAAGACTACGTCTCTGCCTACTCACTATAAAAAGTTTTGGGAGAGATGCTCCAGGGTGATGTTACAACAATTCTTTTCTTCCGATTCTCAGCTACCTCGGTTCTCTGTAATCAAGACACTTTATTGTAATGTATCCCTTTCTACGCAACTAACTATTACTTTTTACAAGCTCTGTTTTATCACTTATTATTAAATCATGCAACAATAAATTTATTATTTTTCTACAATTTAATTATTTAAACTATGTCCAAATTATTTGTATAATTATATTAAGCATTATTTTAATAATTTTAATATTTCAGCTGTTTTTCTTATATTTTTTTCGTCTGTTCTATAAATTTCATATTCACTTAACCCGGGAATTCCCATATTAACATCATCATTTCGATATTCCATTTTGCTGTTTTCTACAACCTTACCTGTCATATGAAAGCTTTTTGCCCCGGTTATTTTAGCTATTTCCTTAATATTATCTGAATTTACACCTGCACCAACTAAAATCTCTATATCACTTGATCTTTCAACTAGTTTTTTAATTAACTTTACACCTTCAATACAACTATTTTTTTGTCCTGAAGTCAATATTGTATCTACACCTAATTTTCTAGCGGTCTCAAATGCTTCAAATGGATTTTTGCACATATCATATGCTCTATGAAGAGTAACTCTGCATCCTGTTGCCATATTCATAATTTCCTTCATATATGCCTCATTCAAACTTCCATCAGGATTAAGACAACCTATAACAATGGCATTTGCTCCTTCTCTTGCAAATTTTTCACTTTGTCTGCACATTATCTCAAATTCTGATTCTGTATAGCAAAAATCTCCAAATCTTGGTCTTATCATAACATTTATTGGAATTTGAATTTTATTTCTTATTATTTTAAATAACTCTAAATCAGGCGTTGTTCCTCCTATAATAATATTTGAACATAATTCAATTCTAGTTGCCCCTCCATTAGTTGCCGCAATAGCTGATTCTACAGAATCCACGCATACTTCTAACACATAGTGATTCATTCTTTTTTCCTCTTTTTATAATATATTTATTTTTATTCATGACTATTATTAAAAACAGTTATCAAAACGGAACAATTTTTGTATTCCTTAAGTTTTACATCTTCGTCAATATATCTATTATACATAAAAGACAGCATATACACTATGCGTATTTAAATAATTACGCTTCTTAATGTTTATCCTAATTTCTTCCCTATTATTCGATATAAACTATATTATCTTACAATACCCTGATAACAACAAACGCCAAGAGTAAAACCTACTTTTTCTGTAGATTACTTCTTGGCGTTTTTTATTGTTATTAAATTGTCTTTCCCAGGTCTGACCTAATTAGTTTAACATAAAGATTTTTTTATTCATAAAACTGTAACTGCTAAAATTTTTTTATTTTCACAGTAGGAATGTGAAAATAATAGTTTTACAAAATGCACTTCCCGACATAATGTCGCAAAGTTAAAGTTTATTCTGCTAAACTTTTTGTTTGTTATTAAATCTTTATGGCTATATTTTACTCTATTAATATTGCAATGTCGAATTCTAGGGTGATCTATTTTTGTAGAAAAATACATCTACTATGGTTTATTTTTTAGAAATAATAAAAAAAAATGTTTGGGACACGGGGTCCCAACCTGATAATAACCTTTCCAAATATACATATGCAAAATGTAGTAACTCATTAGTATTTCTATACTTTAATAAAAACTACTCGTCATTTTCCTGTTGTTGCAAATAAAACATTGTTTTCTGATTTTCAATCTCTGCTCTTAATTCTTCCTCTGTTGGTAAGTATAACTTATATTTTGATGCAAAAAGCTGTTCATTACCATGAAGAATAGAATACTTTGCAATATCCTCATCTGTATCAGAACAGAGTACAATTCCAATTGTAGGATTGTCTCCTTCACTACGTTTAAGTTCGTCATACATCCGAATATACATATCCATCTGACCTACATCCTGATGTGTAATTTTCTGCGTTTTCAAATCTATTAGTACAAAACATTTGAGAATATAGTTATAGAAAACAAGATCAATATAATAATCCTGCTTTTCTGTATGAATATGTTGCTGTCTTGCCACAAAAGCATACCCTTTCCCTAATTCCATCAAAAACTTCTGTAAATTTGACAAAATACTATTTTCTAAATCACTTTCAGTAAAATTTGTATTTAAAGCCATACCTAAAAATTCTGCAATAACCGGATTTTTATAAATTCTAACTTATCATTCTGATATTCCTTGGTTAGTTCATTCATTTCATTTTCTACAAGATCCTTCTTTTGAGTCTGAAGCATACGGTAATAGTACTGTGAAGAAACATTACGTTGTAATGTTCTAACACTCCATGCTTGTTGAAGCGCTTCTTTCTCATACCATTCACGTGCCTTTTCATCTTTTACTTGTAATAAAATGCGATAATGTGTCCATGATAATATCGGTTGAGATTTTCCACTCGCTGAGTGGAAAATCTCTGGATAAGTTTTATAAAATGAATAAAAATTGTATAGATTTGTTTTTGTAAAACCTTTTCCATACTCTGTTGATAATTCCTGAGATAATTTCTTTATTATCTTTGTTCCATACTCTGCCCGCTTTTCACCATGCAATTCCTCACTGGCGATTCGATAGCCCATCATCCAATTTCTCTGCACAAGAGTCATATTAACTGCCTGATGTGCAGCTTTCTGTGAGGATTCAATAATCTGTCGCATGTCTTTTAATATATCATCTGTCTCAATAAAATTATCCATAATACTATTTTGACCAGTGTTTATTAGTTTATTCTCCATATGTATTATTCTCCTTTACCACTTCTTGATACTGATTTTTTTCTGCAATAGTGCCTTAACCATTTTATCTCTATCCTTTTTTTGCTACAAAAGTAACTACACTTGTTTTCAATTCACATATTCCACTATCTCTCGGAATATCATATTGCTGATCCACCACAGTAGATTTTAATACTGTCCATTCACTAAAAGCTTTTTCAAAAATTCTTTGCATTTCTTCTGTAGGTAAGCATACTTCAAATTGTGGAAGTATTTCATTTCCTGTTTTCTTGTCAAACTCTTTTATATTAGAATTTACAACTAAACATACAATGCCATTTTTGCGGATGCCATGTTCTATTTCTCGCAATTTATTAACAAAGGTTTCTTTTGAATCTACGTGTTCCAAAGATGATACCGCCATTACTAAATCATAATTTCTTTCTTTAATTTGATAATCATCAATCGATTTAACTATTCCACATATATTTGATGTAATACCATATTCATCAGCATTAGCATAAAGTTTTTCGATAGCTAAATCCAGTATATCCACACAATCTATTTTACACAACCTATCATAATAATGTCGAGCAATACATATGCAATTTCTTCCTACTCCACAACCTAAATCCAAGACATTAATTTCTTCGTATTTATCAAACAGAGGTATCAAATCTACTACTGTTTTTATTGGTCTTATTAGCCAACTACCCTCTTTATATAGTTCGGCATTAGAATATATTTCTATATGTGATTTTCTTTCGTTTTTACGTATTTCTTTTAATCTCATTTCTTCCATTTTTCTTTTGTATCTTTTATTTTTACTCCACTGATTTATCACTTTTTTGATCTCCGTTATGAGTTGTTCTTTATTGGTAATATAATAAATATATTTTGATGCAAAATATTACTTACTAATCCTTCTAAAGCATATTCCGCAACCACTGAATCTTTATCAGTGCAAAGAATAATACAAGTTGGCTTATTAGATTCTTCGTCATTTACTATTTGCCAATAGCCCTAATTTTCAGCCTATATTTCAAAATCTGGAGCTTATGACAAGCTTATAACTATAACGCACTACAATTTTGTTGTAAATAAATCATAATATAAATATTCTTAATTTAATGTTCCTAATTTAATTTTACTATCTAATTCCCATAACGCAGTTTTATTACTATCATACCTAAGTCTTTTTAATGCGGTATTGTAATCAACCCATTCATATTCCGTATGCTCTTGAGACAATTCCAAAATTGTTGTATCCATCCTAACAGCAAATGTATATTCAGGAATAACCAAACAATTTTCACCCCATATTTTTCTTGCTTCT
>NZ_HF991849.1:24290-25793 GCF_000432355.1 Eubacterium sp. CAG:161 | reverse complement strand
TTCACGAATTCATTTGGTATAAATTCCATTGCTTTTACATTGATAAATTTTATTATTTTCAAAACATTATATGATACAACCTGGCTGACAGCCTTGTTTCATTCTTTTATCACAACCTGTATGATGAGTTTTAGTGAATTAATAATCATCGGACTGTTTAATCAATTCAATGCTGATGTTCTGTATATACAATCAGATATACGCTCCCTGATAATTCTAACTGCATTAAGCAAAACATTATATTTTATCAGTATCAACATCATTGCTAGAGTACTACCCGGTTCAAAAGATGAGCATGAACCTACCAATATATCGGCTATTTTAATTAATATTATTCCTTTTATTTCAATCTATATTACTGTTGTACTTACTTCAGTTTTGCTTAACAGCTCCATTTCTACACATTTCAGAAATATGCTTTCTGCTTGTGCAGTACTTTTAATTTTAATAAATATATTAGTTTTTTACATATACAATTATATCCAGCAAAAAAATAAAGAATATACGCTTCTTCACATGCAATTTCAAAAAGAATATGATATGGCAGAATACTATAAGGTCTTGTTCAATCAGAATGAAAGTCAACAGATTTTGATTCATGATATACGAAAACATCTTATGACGATTTCCCAATTAAATGAACAAAATGATCATGACAAAATTAGCCATTACCTTTCGGCACTTTTAAATTCATCTGATTTACAAAATTCTGTCCATGTCTCCGACAACGAATTGTTAAATTCCATTTTGTGCCATTATATAAAGATTTGTCATCAAATGCATATCACATTTAAGGTTGATGTCAGAAAAAAACTGCTTCAGAATTTAGATTATACGGAGCTGACCGCTTTGTTTTGTAATTTGTTGGACAATTCTGTAGAAGCCTGTTCTGATATTCCTGATTCTTATATTGAGTTAAGTATAACCGATAAGGAAAATACCGATATTACCGTGATTAATATTATCAATAACTGTAGAAACTGCCCGAAGTTTAATCAAAATGGTTTACCTGTATCATCAAAGAAAAATAAAATCAAACACGGCTTTGGACTAAAAAGTGTAGAGCGTATTGTTAATAAATACAATGGGATTATCAAAATGTATTTTGATGATGAGAAAATGGCATTTCATACAATCCTTATATTACGTTGTAATAAGGTTTCACGATGATACTCATAAATATCATAACAGCATTTTTTGAGACCGTTTCAAGTTTTGTGTAAACTCAAAAATCTGATATAAGATATGTGAATAGTTTCTAAAGGGCTGAGCCGATTTTGATTGGTTCTGCCCTTACCTGCATTATACAGGTATTTTTTTGCATGTCAATAAACCTGCGTGTTTTCAGGCTTGTCTTACAGATTTCTGCCAGAGAGTCTTTCCTCAAAATAGATTTCCAGCTAGGAATGGATCTGCCCCAAGTCCTGACGGTGCCCTGTCCATTTTTTCGTGATGTCCATCATAGCTAGATACAGCATTTTTAAGAGGCTGTCATCAGTTGGA
>NZ_HF991849.1:0-24243 GCF_000432355.1 Eubacterium sp. CAG:161 | reverse complement strand
CGGAGCTGGCGGTTAAAACCTTCGATAGCATTCGTTGTGTAAATAAGCCGTCTGACAGCTTCCGGATATTTGAAATAGGTTGACAGGGGTGCCCAGTTATCATGTCATGACTTATAAATTTTTGGATATTTTTCATCCCATTTGTCTCTGAACAGCTCCGTTCATTTAAAGCCGTTTCTTCGGTTAGTGCAGCATATACATGCTTTAAGTCAGCCATCAGACTTTTGATATCTTTGTAGGAGACAAACTTTGTGGAATTGCAAATCTGGTGAATGATACACTGCTGTACCTCTATCTGTAGATATACCGCTTCGATTGCCTGAGGGAATCCGTTCAGACCATCCACACAGGCGATAAGAATATTCTCCACACCACGATTCTTTAATCCGTTCATGATGGAAAGCCAGAATTTTGCACTCTCATTTTCGCCAACATACATTCCAAGGACATCTTTTCTTCCGTTCATATCAATACCGAGAGCTATGTAAACCGCCCTTTTAACGATACGGCCTTCGCTGCGTACATGGTAGTGAATAGCGTCCATAAACAACACGGCATAAACTTCCTCTAAGGGACGTTCCTGCCATTCTTTTACAAGAGGAAGTATTTTGTCCGTAATACGGCTGATGGTGCTGTCGGAAATATCAAAGTCATAGAGTTCCTTTAAGTGGGATTCGATATCTCCGGTAGTCATGCCTTTTGCATACATGAAAAGAATCTTTTCTTCCATGTCCTAAGTTACGGTATTTTGGTATTTTTTGATGAGCTGTGGTGCGTATTCACCGTTTCGGTCACGTGGGATTGCAATATCCATGTTACCATAACTGGTATGCATGGTTTTCTGAGAGTGCCCATTACGGCTGTTATCCGTATTCTTATTTCGGTAATCATACTCGGAATATCCGAATTTCTCATCCAGTTCTTCGTCCAGAGCTCCTTCCAGTAGAACAGACATCATATCACGCATAACGGCATTCACATCTGTACCATTTTTGATGCTGATATCATTGTTTTTCAGATAATCACGCATCAGTTCTCTCATTGTTGCTTTTTGTGGGCTGTCATTTTTTCTTGCTATAAATAAAACCTCCAAACTTTGGGATAGTCCCATTTTTTCTTTTATGCATCGTCCACAAGACAGATAATTTGCTGTTTTTCTTATTTCGTTTGTACCATTACGTTCATACTGTGGGGGAATACACTGTAAATCTCGTTATCTTTGCTATATATATTCCAACATTATCATTACCAGTTTGCTGGTTATTCAGAATTATTTTTACGAAAATATTGTCATTTTTCTGGTAATATCTTTGGTGAATTTTCTTTACTTGTTTTGTACAAAAACAAAAGGTAACCAGGTGCGTTCTTTGGATGACTATGAAATTATTCAATATACTAAGATAAAGCGTATCATTTTATTAATAATTGTTTGCGTGGGAATTATTTTATTTTTAACAGAACATTTTCTATATTCTACTACATTTTTTACATCTATTAATCTGTCAGCCATTCTGGTTGTTTTTGAAAAAATGAAAAACAAAAAATGTTGTATACATAATATTTAATTGCAATTAAATAATCTGTACAAAAAATATGTAAACTGGTAATATCCAATGTTCTTACAACGAATATTACCAGTTTTTATTCTCTTTAACTAAAAATCAAGCTGCTCATAATTGAGAATAATAAAAATTATATTATCTGTTTCCAGATCTAAAATCAAACTAAAAGCTTAATCTATCTTATTGGCAAACCTTCTTCCTTATCATGCACCTGCATAAATTCATCTTCTTTTATGGGATGAGAACCATCTACAGCTTTTGCCTTTTCTTCCTTGTACGTTTCAACAATCTCTCCATATAATCTTTCTCTAAACTCCTTTGTTATAGGAAAACATATGTCCTGATATACTGCCTTTCCTTCCTTATCCGTCTGTTTTGTTTTGTAAGAAGGCATTGCCACAAATACATCATTTTTGCCCTGAATGACTGATACATTATTGATTACAAAACTGTCATCAAGATATATTCTTGCCAGTCCTTTTATGTTACTACCTTCTCTCTCATACGGTGTTACCTTCACAGCAAACGTTGGCATTTCCAGATCATTTGTTTCTTTTGCCACCTCTCTGTTTTCATTTCCTGCGTTTTTATATCCGTCAAGTATTGCATCATATAATTCTGTTCTAAACTCTCTTGTTATTGGATTGCATATGTCTTTATAAATATAATTATTCTTTTCATCCACTTCACTTCTTCTGTATCTTGGCATAGATACGAATAAATTGCCTTCACTGTTTTCAAGGATTGCAATGTTTGTCACTTTAAATGACTCTCCAAATACTACTGTCGCAAATCCTCTTAAATTTCCTTCATTTTTTCTTACCTTATTTACTTTTACTGTATATTTCATCTTCTACTCCTTTTCCGCATAATTTATGCTATGCTTTAAAATTTCTTGTTACTAAAAAAGGGACAGCTATCTGCCATCCCTGTTGCTTTCATCAGGATATTCACTCATATCCTGTGTTTTACTGTCTTTGTTTACGGTATATGTGTTCTTCTCATTCTCTGATACTTTCAAATTTGTCTGTTCTGACACACATATTTCTTCATCAATGTTCTTTTCCAAATCAAGCATTGCGTTTAATTCTGCCTGCCTCTTTTGCTTGTCACTTAATTCTTTTTCATAGGCAAAAGGCTTCTCATACTCGCTCTTTGATGACTCCATATCTCTCTTATACTGTTCAATCTTCTTTTTGAGAAATTCTTCATTTTCATTTAAGTTATTAAACAGGTTGTCAAGTTTTATCATATTTCCCACGGGGCTTGTTGACATTTCAGCCTTATACTCTGTCTTTCCACGAAGTATCATATAATTAATGCCCATATAGTTCTTTTCTACTAACAGGGCAAAACCTCTAAAACTTCCAATCTCATAAGTATCTCCGCTTTTGCTCTTGCTTACTGCTTCAAGCAATGCGGTACCGCCTTCACTTCGCTCATCATATGTAATCTTACCTATGGTTATGGCAAATTCATCACCTTTTAATAATTCCTTATCTCTTGCTTCAATGTCATATTTTACACACTTAAGTTTTTCTTCTGCAGCCTGAATCAGTTTCGGATACTTAATAATAAAGTTATCCTGAAAAGTATATCTCTGGCTGTCGTAATTAGCCTTTAACAGCTTTAATCTCTGCAATTCATTATCAAGTTCCATCTTTTCCTTTATCAGTGGATTACCTGTTGCAACTGCCTTTATCTCTGCATAAGACAATGTTGCCTCATCTATGTCTTCACATGTTCTTGATACTGCCTTGTTGGTCATTACCTGACTTATGAATCTCTGTTTGTTCTCCACAAGTGACCAGGAGTATGCATCAAAAGTTTCTTTTGTAACATATCTGTATACTGCAACTTCTTCATTCAAATTGCCCTGTCTTATTCCTCTTCCCTCTCTCTGTTCAATACTTGACGGTTTCCACGGACAGTCTATATGGTGCATTGCTACAAGATGTGTCTGAACATTTACTCCCGTACCACATTTGTCTGTTGAGCCTATAAGTACCTTCTTTTTACCTGTTCTCATTTCCTTAAATAAGATATATCTTTGTGCATCTGTTTTTGCATCATGGATAAATGCTATTTCATTTTCAGGTATTCCTTTTTTTACAAGTTCAGACTTTACGTAATTGTATACATCAAACTCTTTTCCTCCGGGTGTTCCAATATCTGAAAAAACAAGCTGACAGCCTATTTTCCCTTCACTGTTCGCCCTGTCATATTCGTAGAACACATTTTGTACTACCTTATTAAGTTTTCCGTCAGGATTGTTGGGAGCATCCTTATCAAGAAGTCTTGCATCCGTTCCAAGCAATCTTGCTTCGTGAGTTATCTTTAAAAAGTTATCAACACTTGAATCTACGCCACCATTTCTAATACGCTCTGCCCTTACCACAAAATCTTCCATTACCTGTTTGACATACCAATCAGGCTCTGATTCCACAATGATGTACTTTCCATCTCTTAATTTAGGAACATCAAGCTCCAGCATATCCTGTGTCTGTACATCAGCAACCTGTTTAAATATGTTCATAAGCTCCGGCAGATTGGTAAACTTATTAAATCTGCTTTTCATACGAAAACCGCTTCCTTCAACTGTAAGTTCAAGTGCTGTTGTAATCTCACCGAAGTTTGCTGCCCATGAATCAAAATGATATATTCCCTTTTCTTCCAATGTATCCTTCTGCAGATAGCTTTGCATTACATACATTTCACACATTGTATTGCTTATAGGTGTTCCGGTGGCAAATACAATTCCTCTTCCCGGATTTATCTCATTTATATACTGACATTTAAGCTGCATGTCTGTTGCTTTCTTTGCTCCCGAACTGCTGATGCCTGATACATTATTAATCTTTGAAAATATGGCAAGGTTTTTGTAATTATGTGCTTCATCCACCATAAGACAGTCAATGCCTAATTCTTCAAATGTTATCAGGTCATCTTTTCTCTGCTCATCTGTAAGAGTCTTTAACTGCTCTTTTAGTCTTTTTTTCTGGGCTTCCATTTGTTTTACAGTCCATCTTTCGCCGTTCTTTTCTTTTGTCTCATCTATGGCATAAGAAATCTGTTCTATTTGCTCATTTAACATTCTTTCCTTTCTCTCTTTTGAGATTGGAATTTTTTCAAACTGGGAATGGGACATAATAATGCAGTCATAGTCTCCTGTGGCTATCCTTGATATAAACTGCTGTCTCCTGCTTTTTTCAAAATCACGTTCTGTTGCAACCAGTATGTTTGCAGACGGATACAAACGTAGAAATTCAGATGCAGTTTGATTTATTAATGCTTTAGGAACAATCATTGCTGTTTTGTTTGCAAGACCTAATCTTTTCTGTTCCATACATGCTGCCATCATTTCAAATGATTTTCCTGCTCCAACACAATGGGCGAGCAATGTATTTCCTCCAAACAATATTCTTGCAACTGCATTTTTCTGATGGGTTCTTAATTCAATCTCAGGATTCATTCCAGGAAAAGTCAGGCTTGAACCGTCATATTCACGAAGTCTTGTATTGTTGAATGTCTGATTATAATAATCCACATATTTCTTTCTTCTTTCCGGTTCTGCAAATATCCACTCCTTAAATTTCTCCTTAATCAGATTTTGTTTTTCCCTTGCAAGCATTGTTTCATTTTTATTTACAACATAATGGTATTTACCGTCACCGTCATCCACCCTGTCTTTTACAGTTACGGTCTTTAAATTAAGACTTGCCTCGAAAATAGAATAAGCATCCATGCGGCTTGTTCCATATGTTTTGGAAGCTGCCACAGAATGCTTATCCATCGATTTATTTTCTATAAACCATTCCATACTGTATTTATTCAGATGAACCATTATTCCGGATGAATAATAAGCACTTCTTATTGCCTTTGCACGTCTTGGTGTTCCTAGAAGTTCATAAATAAACTGCTCATAATCCTGTTCTTCAATC
Organism: Eubacterium sp. CAG:161; assembly: GCF_000432355.1. Classification (NCBI taxonomy): domain Bacteria; kingdom Bacillati; phylum Bacillota; class Clostridia; order Eubacteriales; family Eubacteriaceae; genus Eubacterium; species Eubacterium sp. CAG:161. The sequence continues at coordinate 18,740 of NZ_HF991849.1, read as the reverse complement.
CATGTTGTACCTATCCTTACATCTATTTCAGATGCATCCAAATCTTTAGGCTGAACCTTTTTAAGTTCTTCTGCATTTATTCTAAATATTTCAGGAGTTTCTTCAGCATACTTTTCTGCCAATGCAAGCTTACTTCTTACGTTTCCTGACAAATATTCGTCTGCCGTCTCCCACCCCTCATCCATATTGTTTTCATTATATCTTGAGGGATTTAAAAAGATTAGTCCTCTTAGTTCTTCTATTAGTTTTTGTCTCTCTGCATCATCTGACCTATTCTCATCTGAAAAATTGTTATTCTTATCTTCGCCATATCCATTTATGTCAGGTGTATATATACTAAGCATAAACGGAATGTTTACCTCTCCATATTCACTTATTGAAATGTTAAGGGCTTCCACTGCAGTTTCAACTCTGTCTATCGTCACCTCCGGTTTAATTGTCTGTTTGTAAAACATGTCAGCCTTTGTAACCTTCCCGTCTTCATCCACGTTTTCAAGAGAACACAGAAGAGGATAGTCAGCATCATCACGAAATGCCCTGTCATTTGCCTTTGATGTAATCGCACCATATTTATTTACAAACTCATCATACTTATCATTTAATATCTCCTGACAGTTTTTTAATTCTTCCTCACTGCATCCTTTAGTCTGTATGTCAATAAGATTTCTTGTAAGTTTTCTTATCTCATCAAGAACTTTTATCCTTTCCTCAGTTGTCCTTGAATACTCCTTTAAATACATCTGGGAGTTTTGTCTGAAATACAACTTACCGTCTAAAAAAGTATATGTGAAATTTCTAACATCAGGATTTGCCTCAATTATCTCCTCATTTTCTTCCGGTTCTTCAATTTCAAAGTCTGTTACAGTTGCATCAAGTTTTCCTATTGCACTGCTTAAGCTTTCATAGATATTAAAATTTTCTTCATGATTTACACATATGGTATATCTGCTCTTATCTCCAAATCTTCCTGTATCATACTCCATTGTCCCAAGCATCATATCTGGGTGCTCCACAAAATATGAATTAACCGGTATGCCATCTTTTGTATATCCAAGATGTACCCAGTCTGGTTCAATGTCTATCTGTCGTTCCCTTTTTTTAAAAAACAAAATGTCTGATGTTACTTCCGTTCCTGCATGTTCTTTAAATGCAGTATTAGGAAGTCTAATTGCACCGATTAATTCTGCCCTCTGTGCAAGGTATCTTCTTACATTCGGGTTTGCCTTGTCCATTGTGCCCTTCGTTGTAATAAATGCCGCTATTCCTCCCGGTCTTATCTGGTCCAACGCCTTTGCCAGAAAATAATCATGTACACGAAAGTTTAACTTATTGTACTTTGGATCATATACTTTATAATCTCCAAAGGGTACATTACCGACTGCAGCATCAAAAAAGTTATCCTGAAACTTTGTATCTTCAAATCCTGCAATTGTAATGTTTGCGTTCTGATATAACTGTTTTGCTATTCTTCCTGTAACATCGTCCATTTCCACACCGTAAAGTTTGCAATTTTGCATTGCATCAGGCATACTGCCGAAAAAATTTCCAATGCCCATAGACGGTTCAAGAATGTTTCCCTTTGTTACTCCAAAGTTTGCAAGTGCCTGGTTAATGCACATGGCAATGTCAGGAGAAGTGTAAAAAGCATTGTTAACACTTGCCCTTGCATTTTCATATTCTGCCGGGGTAAGAATTTCTTTTAATTCTTTATACTCCCTTCTCCATAAATCATTCTTTTCGTCAAACACTTCCGGGATTCCACCCCAGCCTGCATAATGTGAAAGTATTTTCTGTTCATCATCTGTTGCAATTCTTTCTTCTTTTTCAATCTGCTTTAATGTTTTTATTGCTTCAACATTCCACTGATACCTTGTTTTAGAACCTCCTGTTTCAATTTCCCACAGATTGTAATGAAAGTCTTTCTTTTCAATGTCTCGTTCCATGTCAGGTATGGGCTTTTTACCCATTTCAAACACTTCATCTGGAATATCATACTCACCGATTATTTCTTCCTCAATTATCTCCTGATAATATTCTCCTTTGTTTATCAGAACCCTTAATTCTTCCTCAACAGTATTCCAGCTTACATATCCTTCTTTTTCTCCTTCAGCATCTCTCCACTGAAATCTCATTCCCTGAGGCTTAAAAGTATCATATCCATGTAAACCATAGCCATCAATTGGCCAGCCTGCTCCTCCAAGACCAAATTCCTTTTTTATAAGTTTTGCTCTTTCTGATGGGCTGTCCACTGTCTGATAAATTTTATATACTCTTTCCTTTCCTCCCACAAATCCGGTTCCTCTTAAGAGAACTGAAACAATGTAGTCATGAGGAACTACACGCTCTTTTTTCGGTTCCATATAGGTATATCTTTTTCTTTGAGTAGACAAAGGCTTTTTACTGTCTGCAACTGTTATTTCTTTAGTATTATCATCAAATAAAAAGGAAGCCTGCTCAAAGCCTGCTTCCCCTGATACTCCAAATGAATTAATTTCATCCAGCTCTTTATTTAATTCTTCATTTATCTGTCCGTCAGAATTTTCAGATTCATTTTCTAGTGAAATCTGTACACTATCTGATTTAGAACCACTTCCTCTGCCATCATCTTTGCCTGATTCCTTAGTTTCCACATTTCCATTGTTGAAGTAGGATTCTGAGGTTTGTGTTTCTTTAAGTAATCCGTCATCAGTGTGTCCATCAGGCTGTTTGCCTCCGTGTCCACTTCCTTCATCTTCTCTGCCAGTCTTCCCAGACGATACAGTGTGTTGTATCTGTTCCTCTCGTTTTTCTTCAGATACTCTGCTGCCATCATTCCGTACTTTCCTATCTGTGTCATGCTTATTTCCTGTTCCTGTGGCAATTCCAGATTCGGATACAGCATTCCGTCTGCTCCCTCGTGATAAGTTATTCTCTTTTCTTCCATTTGTGACGCTCCTTTCTTTTTCTATTCGTCTTACTCTGTAATTAAACTCTTTAAGAACACTACAGGATACGTCACATACAAGGGAACCAAAGCGGTAAATATCATCTTCATCAGATATATTTATTATAAAACTCATGTCCTGTTCTTCAGCGGACATGTCAAATCCACATCTTGTACCTACTGCATATAAAACGCTTTCATATAACATTTCTTCAACAGTAAGCCCCTGCGTTTCATTATCTCCACCATTAATCACACCACCTGTAATCCGGTTAAGTTCAGAAATCCCTGCTTCGGATTTCTCTTTCATTATAGATCGTATGTTCTCCTTTGTATAGTTCTTTAAGAGATTCTCTAAATTTTTTCTGTCATCATTTAAATAAGGCTCAATCTTTCCCTCTTCTGTCAGTTCGTCCACCAGACTTTTTAGATTATCACCATTCAAATCCCATGTCAGTTTAACGTTCTTTCCTCCTGTGTCAGATATATCAAAAATGTATCGCATATGTGGTTTTAAAATCTTTGACGAAAATATTGCAATTCCCCTGCTTCCTCTTTTTACATATCTGCCTACCTTTTTCCATGAATCATAATCTCCTACCAGAGTTGCATTTGGTCGCTGTGCATAAACCATAAGTATGTTGTCAAACTCATATCTGTAAATTCTTCCTGTTATTCTTAAAAAGTTTTTCCAGTTGTCTGCACTGGATACAATGTCATGAATATACTCGTCGTATAATCTTTGTACCTTGTAATCAGCACTCATTTTCAATCACCCCTTTCAAGGCATCTCTTATGTCCTTTCCGTCAATTTCATCGCCAAGACAGTCCCAACCTTCAGCTGTCTCTCTGGCAAACAGTTCAATGCGTGGCACATTCCCGCAAAGCTCTACTATACGTTGTCTTATTTCATCCGGCTTTTTGCTGTGTGCCATTACTCTTGCATCACATATCTGACTTACAGCTTTTGAAACACGTTTAGGATGTCCTTTAGTTCCGATTAGACACACTTCAGAATTAGACCTTGTCCAAAATCCTAGCCCCATAAAATAAGTATCTTTTTTCTTATTTTTCTTTACCCAATTAAAGCCACAGGTTTTATATGTAAATCCCCAGCTCTCCATTACGGAAATTCCCTCTTTAAGACATGGAAACGTAATCCATAAAAATAATACGCAGTCATCATCTGCAATATCAGCCACCGGAAGTGAACGTATGTCATCAATATTCATTGTATGGTAATGATTTTCTGCACTTCTTCCCTGACCTTTTTTTGAATACACACGATACTGCCAGGGGGGATCAGCGTAAATCACTTTATATTTTTTACCCATGCTACGCACCTTCTTTCGATTCTAAAAGTTTTAAATATGCATTGTATTCTTCTGTATCAAGATTTACAGAAAATTCTTCTTCACCTTTTTTCATATTTCTGTTTATCTTTTTTATCAGTCTTAACATTACAAAATTTTCTTTTGACATTTTCATACTTTCCTCAAAGTCAATGTTTGTGTCTTCATTAATAGTTTTCTGTTGTTTTACTATATGTTCTGAAATCTTACTTCGTAATTTATGAGCCTTATTTAAAGATACTTTAATTTGATTGCTGTCTCCTTTGCTTTTATTCCATTCCTTATGAAGTTCGCTTATCAAAAACTCCATGTTTTTAATATATGTTTCTCTCATTTGTCCTCCTGTTCCAAAAGAAGCAGAACAATTTATGCTCTGCTTCCTTAATAATTTTAATTTTTCTTCTTTTTATCCGGTCTTCCTATCATAACCAGACCACCATTATGATAATCCTGCATAACAACTCCAGTTGCCTCATCCACTGCTTCAACCATTTTTCCGTCTCCGACATAAATTCCTACATGACTTATATTTTTATATCTTCCGTTATTTGAATAACTGTAGAATATAAGGTCTCCCGGCTTTAGGTTTTCTTCTTTCACAGTACAGTCATTATCACTGCACCACTTAGCCTCAGATGCTGCCGTATTTGAACCGTCCGTCATTACAGATATGCCGGCACTGTTCCATGAATAATATGCCAAAGATGAACAGTCAAAATGTGTCCCTGAATTTCTAAGTGGCTGACTGTACGGATAACCTACTTTTGACAATGCAAAACTCACTGCTGTTTTTGCTTTTTCATCATTTATCTTGTTTAAAATCTCATTAATCTCATTCTGCGTAAGCGATGACTTTTTATTCCCTCCGTTTTGTGTTCCCGTACTGCCACTGGTAATACCCAGTGAAGACATATTTTCAGGACTCATCAGGGAATTAAGCATACTTATTTCATCATCACTCATTCCATACTCTGTTTCCATTTGATGATATGTTTTTAAAGTAACATTTACATAAAAAACTTTTTTCTTTTCTTTCTTACCACCTTCATTTTTAATCTTTTCTTCTCCCGTTGATGTGGTGTATGAACACATATCATCAAACACTGTTTTAAGATTTGCTTTTGCTGTATCATTCATAACCGTTGCAGTATTTCCTACACCATATTTAACCATATATACACTCATGACATCATAGTAATTGGATGGTGTGGATGCTGTTCCCTCATAATCCACGTATACGATTTTTCCAATATCATAGTCCTTATGTTCAGTAACCAGAGTATTGATGTCTCTGTTAAATTCAGCAACATACTGGCTTGTGACTGTCATAACGGTATCTCCATTCTCTAATGGTGGAAAGAATATAGAAAATGGAGAGTTATATATAACCGCTATAACTACGGCTACCAACGCTGTGGCAATGGCAACTATGGAAAACAGAAGTAAAACAATTGGAAGTAACACAGCACCAATCTTTATCATAACTGTCTTCATCATGTCTGATACACCGGACTTCTGATTTTCACTATTTAACGATGTTGTCATTCCTGTACTTCTTAATTTTTCCACAAAAAAAGCAACCTTTCTGCTTTTGGAAGCTGAATGACTGCCTCTATCACTACTACTGTTTGATTTACCGGATTTTACTTTATTTCCTCCTGTTGTATCTTTCTTTACACTATTTTCTCTGTTGTGTATTTGCTTTTCCTCTGCATAACTGTCTTCTTTATGCGTCTGACTGTGTATTTTACTGTTTTCACTTTTCTGCTTTTCTCTTACATTTTTTTCAGACTGCTCTTTTACACGTTTTCGCTTTGCTTTCTCTTTTACAGTTCTATTTGCCTTACTTGCAGTTTTTCTAATGGGAGTTGAAACAACTGCCGCAGTAACCAGTGCATTTTCTACTTCCTCACTGCCTTCCATTTGGTCTAGCGTGGTTTTTACTCCCGTTCTTACTGTCATATCTGTTCCTTGTCTTAGGACTTTCTTTTTATCTTTAATAACCTTTCTTTTATCTGTATCGTTTCTACGGAAATTTGGCATATCACGGCTATGGATATGCCTTTCCTTTTTCTCTTTCTTCTTTTCCATTTTTCCTCCTGCATAAAGAAAGCCACTACAAAGTTTTTAGCTTTGTAATGGCTTAATTACACAATATTATTTAATTATTTTACTTAGTAACCATAAATTTTTCTTTTTCTTTATCAGATAATTTTATTGGTTCTACTCCTTTCTCTCTGGCATATTTTACCATTCCTCTCATATCTAGCTTTACTTTTGGTAATTGACTAGGCATAATCGGACCTGGAGTCCTGCTTAAACTTTCTCTATATCTCTTCATCTGTCCATTCATAATCATACACCTCCATTAATTCCTGTGCCGGTCCTTCATCAATGAAAATCTGATATTCATGTAACATTCCTATATGCTCCGCCTTAAAAGTATCACAATAATGTTTTGCAAGATCAATGTTTGCTGCAAATCCTGTAAGAGCACCTCCAAATCCACATTGGAGAGATTTATCTGCAGCAATCGCAAATAAATGACCACCTACTCCTGCATATTTAGGAATGTTTCCCAGTTGCTTATTGTTTATTGGTGCAGTACACATCCATGTAACAAAAACAGCCTGCATATCTTTACTTGGATATAATGCAACTAATCCTTGAATATCCACAGTTCCTTTAATTACCAATGCATATACTTCATTTTCTTTTAACAACTCCGCCCAGTTAGTATACCATCCTGTGCGCTTATTATAATTTTTTAAAAAACTCGCACGCTTGATTCTGATAACCTCTGTTTCTATAATTGCACCCGTACTCGTGTCTTTCAAACAAGGGGTTAATTCATCTATTTCCACAGTAATCATACATCTTCCTCCTTTACATTATTATAACATTTTTTGTACTTCATTACTATAACTTATCTAATATCACTGTTGAAAATCTTATCTTTTTTTGATTCTTCCGACCAGAACATTAACATCTATTACCTTTTTTTTCTCACTGTTATAATATTTTTTTTCTTTTGTATATTGACTAGTGATGTATTCAATTTTTTCTAAATGGTCCATTAATCTTCTGTTGTATGAAGTATCATACAATTCTTCTTCATGTCTTCTACTTGTATCTGCAAATCTTTGATAGTCAACACTTAATGCTTTAAAACAATCTGATATATCTGCAATATCTAATACTGATATCTGATTAATAAACAACTCATATTTATCTTGCTCATTCAAACATTCCCATGCTTTAAAGAATGTTCTTTTTGAAATTTTTGTCTTAACATCCTTTAGATATAATGAAATCTTATTGTCAAATTCCTCAACATCACTATTTTCAATAAATTTGATTTTTTCTTTTTCAGATAAAGAATTACACTCAATAATTACATCTAAGTCTTCAACGCGAACCTCATAGTCATCTTTATTGTCAATTATCATATTTTTATATGCAATTAATGAAGCTGAATATACAGAACTATGATTTATCAATATACTTTTGGCAACCACTGGTTCAAATTTAAAATACGCCAATTGTATTAAAACTTTTAAATGTTCACTATTTATATCAGGTATAATATCTTCACATGAAATTTTAGGTAAGAACTGAATAATTTTTTTAAAAGATTCTTTTTCAAGTTCAGACATTATTAGCTCTTTTGTAAAGGATGAATCAATATTGTTTGGCATCTCCTCATTTATAAGGATTTCATCATTCCAGTGAATAAAGTCACACAACACATTATCAATACCACAACTTGACCAATATGTTTCTATATTATCCCATGTTGCCTTTACTTTATTCTCTTGCAACCATTTTTGCCACACAGTAATGTAACTATTATTATCATCTTTCAAATAATTATATTTGCAACTTCTCAAATTATCCAATAGTGCATTTTCTTTTTCAATTATATTTAATATTTTGTCCACAGGAATTTGGTTCTCAATCATCTGAAGTATAGCTTCTATTTTTTCATCTTTATTATTAGGCAAACCAAGAACAATGTTTTCAATATATTCTTCAAAATTTTCTTTAATATGAAGTATTAGTGGCATATATTTCAATTCTAACACCTCTGTATAATTACGCATTAACAAATATTCATTTTCTTTTCCTGTTTTATACTTAAAAATACATTGGAGCATATTTAAATTATTCTCATAATATCCATTTTCAAATATCCACTCTAGTATTACATTAGAAACTCCTTCTATATTCAAATTATAAAAAACAATTTCACAGTATTGTATTAAATTAATTATGTTGCTGTCTGGAACACTTGCCATACGCTGTAAACTATCTTCATTCTCAGTAAAATACTTATTAATCATTCCACTACGATTTTGTTTTTTCCAAATTTTCTCATCTAAGCAACAAATATATGATACATATTTATCTTTATGTTCATCCGTCAACAATTCATTATTATAAACATACTCCCAAACATCTCCACACTTTCCACACAACTCTTTCATAAATTTTTCTGGATATTTTGATTTTTCTAAATATCCATCAATAAATTGCCAATTTTCTTCTATATTTTGAGACATATTAATAATGATTTTGTCCCTTTTTTCTTTATATTCTTCCTTAGATAATAATCCATCCATTAAGTCATAGTTATATAACTCTTTATTATCAAATTCATAAGGTAATAAAAATTTAATAACCTGATCAACTCTATTTAAATTATAGCTATATTCATACTTTTCATGGGCTCTAATTCCTATTATAAAATTTTTATCCATGGTAGATATACTATTTGGATAAAAATAATTCATATAATCAGTATATGTTTCATCAATAAATCCTTGACTTAATAGAAATACCAGAAATTTATTTTGATGACATTTTTCCGGTAGTACATTAGAGCCACATTTATCAATTATTTGTTTCAAAGAATAACTGTCAATTTCTTTAACATGGCTTTCCAAATCTTCTATTTCCTTTTGCAACTGCTCTCTCTTGTCTTTTTCCTTATAAATAATATTATCACATCTTTTGACATAATCATGTTCCCCAATAAATGCGCTTTTTCCATCAAATGGCTTACTATGTTCGTAACCACTTTTTCTAAAATATACTGTTCCTTTCCCTTTTAGAATATTAACATCAAAAGATTTTTCTAAGATTTGAGCTTTCGAAATTGTATGATTATTTATCGAAATCCTAGTAAAAATACTATCTTCTTCTGCCATATAAGCCAACATTAGTTCTTTTACTTCTCTTAATCCATTTAATATTTCTTTCTCTGCACATATAATTTTATCTGATAACTCTTTTTTTTCTGTTTCATATTCGATATTTATAGTTTTCTTAGCATCATCTTTAATTACAAATGCCTCCTTAATAATACCAGTTTCTGCTTGTAAATCAGAAAATTCTTTTGGATATAAATTTTTAAATAAAATCAAAACAAAAAGTTTTGTATCTCTAATTATGATTCCTTGTTGTTCTTTTAACAATCGTCTATACAGCAAAAATTCATTATAAGTATTGTTTAAAATTCTCATATCATCAACATAAGGAGACATAAGCAAAACATAATCGGAATCTATATCTGTATCATTTAAATTACCACTTTTTATATCATTATTAATTCTTTCTAATAATACTTCTCCTGAATTAGTTGAATTAATTATAGGTATCACTGGCAATATATATTCAAAAAATTTTGTCCTATTGCAATTTGAAAACATATCGTCTTTTATCGCATAAATAAACACTATTTTTCTGTTAATTGAATCACAATTGTTTAAAATAATATTTAACTCTCGTAATTTAACAAATATATTCAGATTATCAAATCTGTCCAAATCCTCGATAAATACATATGAATACTTTGTTTCTTCAAAAAAATACACTATTTCATCCATATTTTTATTAAAAATAGCATTTTCATTTTGTGCACCAAACTTTGCTGTTGCTTTGTCGGCAACGGTTACTTCATTTATATGTATCTTCGATTTTAAATGCCATATCAAATACGATAATATTGATAACAAAATAACAAATACTATCACAATGATTATATAACCATATATTACCGGTATTTTTGATTTTTCTGTACAATTGCTAATGACTTTTAATAAATTATCAATAATATCCTTTCTAAAAACATATAAACTCAATGAAAAAAACAAACTTAGCGCTACTAAAAATAAAACTATAAGTCTTCGAGATACTTTATGCAGTTTTCGATATCTACTTTGTGGTATTTTTTTGTATTTTACTTTATAAAAGAGTAATTTAAGTATTCCTTCTTCTAACTCAGAATCATCAATCTTTTTTTTACTTTCACGATTATGAATGTTATCTTTTACGTTGTTATATTCTTCTTTATTTTCCTTATCTTTAACGCTATGTTTTGCCTCATTATCTGTAGAGGCATCTGAAAAATTTGCCAATGATATATTTATACTTTTTTTTTGTATTTTAGGGTGCTTTTTTAAATATGATTTTATAATACTACTTTTTCCCGAACCATACGGTCCCGAAATAGCTAAATTGTGAATATTAGGATTATTTAAAGCCCATTCGAGTGCTGCAAAGTAAACCTCTCCTTGTTTTACATTATTGCTAGGTGCCAAATCTACATATCCTATACTATCCTTCTTCTCTTTTTTTATATTTTTAAATATTTTTTTGTATAACATATAAATACATTATCCTTTCCCCAATATATAAGTAATCATTCTTATACTTCAATATAAAATAAAAGAAAAAAAATGTAAATATTTGTCAATTATTTATTTCCGGCAATCTTTTCGTTTATCCAAACCAAAATAAAATCCAAACCTTTGTAATAATGGCAGAACAAATCAGTTGATTGCTAATAAAAGGTTTGGATTTTAAATGATGATGATTAGCTTAAACCACAAAGATTAAGAAGCGAACCATCTGTGTTTTTCCACTTTGGTGTTACCTTTTTGCAGGTTTCATCATCCAGGGTTGCTAATGCAGCTGCTTTTTCGTCATTTGTGATATCCAGATACACCATTGTGGTCTGTAGATGCTCATGCCCAAGCAGGAGTGATATTTGAACTATGTTCATACCATCTTCAAGCCAATGTGATGCTTTAGCATGTCGTATCTGATGCGCATGAAGATTCTTCGGAACCTCATCACAGATTTCATGTGCACATGCGGCATGCTTTTTAAGCATCTTACCAATAGCCGGTTGTGTGAGCTTTCCATATATTCCTGTATTTCTGGAATAGAACACGTAGGCTTCAGGATCAGGAGCAGAACCATGAAACTCTGCTAAATACTTTTTAAGATGTGCTACAGCCTTGGGTAAAAGTCCTATCGTTCTAATCTTTGTTCCTTTGCCAATGATAGTGATATATGGCTTCTCAGCATCCAGATACAGCTGCTTGTTTTTTAGCGACAGAACTTCATCTATTCTACAGGCAGTCGCATAAAGCAGGATAATAAGTGCAAGATCCCTTCTGCCTGTTTTATTGGTAACATCAGGTACTGACATCAAGGCTTTGACAGCATTTTTGCTCATGCCTTTTACCTTGGTTTTTGGTTCCTTTAATCGTGGAATTAACGTCGCATCATGGTATAAATATAGATAATCGATTTCTTTACTTCCAAGATATTTTAGGAATACCCGCAAACATGCGAGGCGGTTATTGCAGGTTGCAGCACAGCAGTTACGGTCATTTTTTAACCATAGAATCCATTCTTCTATGACTGATCTGCTAAAACAGTCTGAGCTTAAACTATTGATAGTGATTCCCCTTTTCTCATCTAAGTACATGATGTAAAGGGTAAGTGTGTATCTATAGGCTTTAATTGTGTGTTCGCTCTCTGTTAAAAAGGATGACACATAATCGTTCACAAAGAACGATATGTGACGGGCGATGCATACGCCTTGGTTAGTAGATTTCTTCATCTGTATTTACCTCCGGGACAATCCAATCAAAAGTTTCGTTTGTTTGATTCATCATAATACTGCTTAGATTAGGAACAATTGAGTAATAGTATTTTGTACTTTCTAATGTGACATGCCCCATACTCTTACTTAAATATGCGATTTTATCATAGAAATTGAACCCTTCATTGGTCCATCTGTTGATATTTTCTATTGCATAGTTATGTCGTAAATCATAGGCAGTTGCATGGGAACTGTTAACAGAATCCCATATAATACGAAAATTAGCACTTAACCAGCTGCTGTTAAAGCGGACATTATCTCTTGACACGAAAAAGTATTCTCTGTCTGGAAAAATACAATCCATTTTCTGATTGAATTGCTGCATAAGTTCCAGCATGGAATCATGCAATACAATATAGTGCTCATTGTATCCTTTTGTGCCTACTATACTGATAACTCCTTCAGTGAGATCAACATGTTCACACCTTAAAGACAGGGCTTCGATTGTTCTCATTCCTGTGCTATAAAGTAACCGAAAAATCACAGGAGCTGTCATGCTGCGTATTTTCATATCAATCCGGTTTGGTAAATATCTCAGATTATCGCAGGCTTCGAAGAAATCAGATAATTCCTCATGCGAAAATGCATGTGGTATATACGTGTTTCTTCTTTTACGGGGTCTTTCAGGAACAATAACATTTGTCTGTTCTCTTTCCTGAAGATATTTGATAAATTCAGAAACCAGGTAGCAGCGTTGCCGGCAAGAGTTTATGGTTTCAGTAGGTCTTTTCACAAAAAAGCTGTCAACCATTTCCTGGGTGAGTTTATCATTTTCCGGATATAATTCATTGCAGTGACGATCAAATGCACGCATTTTGTAATGAGAATCTCTGCTCCACTTTTGAGAAGCTTTTCGATATTTTTTAAACTGCTCCATAAGCGGAGAGAGTTTTGATATAAACTCAGTCAATATCAAACACCCCCTTTCGCACAGGATAAGATTCTATGCTTAGGGCACATTCTTTCAAATGATGAAAATCCGTATGCAGATATGGGTCTACTGACTTCGGTGAAGTGTGTCCAAGGATATTTGATATGACTGGTAAAGCAGTATCTTTTTCTAACAGTTTAACAGTCAGATGATGGCGGAATAAATGAGTGCCTATCCTATCACCTTTATTCATGCGGATATTGGCAAGACCAAACACCTTACGAACAATCCAACGTATTGTTTGTACTTTCAGTGGTTCATATGGTACAACTGCTGAGATAAATACAGCATCGAATGAACACTTAGGTCTCTCTATAGTGATATAGTCATATAAAGCATTTCCTACAGATGGTAACAGTGGCAGTTCAAGTTCTTTCTTCGTCTTTGATTGAATAAGTCGGATAACATCAGAATTCCAGTCAATCGACTGTAACTTTAAATTGATGATATCTACTCCTCTTATTCCGGTGTGCAACAAAAGATTTATAATGGCTTTATCCCGCAGTGACAGTGTATCTGTATCCAATAATTGATTGATTTTACAGATTTCATCATCTGTGAGCATTTGGATATTTTTTCGATGTTCTGTCAGATGTGGCAGAAAAAGTAATACTTTTTTACAACCAATGGGATCAACCTCTGAGCCTGCTTTTAGAACTGCTCTAACACTTTTACAACAAGCGGCGGAGCGGATTAAATTACCCGATTCATCAAGGAAGTAAGACAAAACATCATCTTCTTCCGTTGATTCCAGATTACAACAGCCTCTTTGCTGTAAATGATAAAAGAACACAGAACCACTATGACTTTCGCTGTCTATTGTTGTGTCTTTTGTTTTACCAATTCTCTCAGCATAGGTCTTGTAGTAATCTATTAGTTGTTGATAAACATGATTCAGAGAGTGATATGCACCTCTTGGTTCAATAAAAGAGCAAATTCTGCGTCTGTCCGGAAACAGACCATAAATATCAAAATATTCAATGCTGCCAATTACTGAGCGTCTCCACTTTAGGTCTTTTTGATTTGAGGAGATGCTCACAAAATATTGGTAAATGTCCTGATACGAAGTCCATGATTCCAAATCCAAATCAAGAATTTCACGGATTTGGCGCTTGTACATATAGATGCAACTCATGGAATATCCAGAGTTCTTCATATGGTTGACAAGTTCTTCATGGTGTTGTCGTAAATTTGTTAAATCCATGGTATGTTAACCTCCTTTTTTCTTTTGGTTTATCATACCATGGAAAATAAAATCCAAACCTTTAGACTTAATGTCGCTATAATTAATGTCGTTTTTGAAACAAAGTTTAGATAATATTAAGGTTTGGATAAATGAGATAATCGAGAATTCTCGATTATCTCATGAATGTTCGTGTTATATAACTTATATAAATCTGTATCTTTGCTTATTGTATTATCAAACGGAATAATCACATTTCCACACTTAATAAGGCCCATGCCTGACGGTGCATTGCTTACAAATTCAAGCTGTGACTCTGATACGCCTACCACTTCCGCTATCTTTTCTGCATCTGTGTTTGCCTGTTTTAATATTGCCACAAACTCACTGTTTGCAAGCATGGTTGTTGCAGTATAGTTCTGCAAAAGGTCAATAACGTTCTGTGTTATGCCTGTACATAGTCCACCCTGCTTTCTTACCTTTTTCCATAACTGCTGTAAATACTTTGCACTGTACTCTGAATTTAATAGAACATGAAATTCATCTATGTAAAGCCATGTTGCCCTGCCTTTTTTTCCGTTCTCAACAATTCTCTGCTGAATTGCTTCCATCATAATAAGCATAGATACCGGGGCAAGGTCCTGACCTAAGTCTCTTATTCCATAAACAGTAAATCTGTTATTCATATCCACGTTTGTCTGATTATTAAAAATGTTTAAGGAACCTTTTACAAAGATTTCAAGAGAAAGGGCAATATCCTTCGCTATCTTTCTTTCATCTGCATCTGTCTGGTTTAATAGTCTTTCATAAAAATCAGACATTACCGGAATATACTTTTCTCTGCTTCTTGCGATATCCAAATACATCTCCGTTAAGCACCTGTCAATAATGGAACGCTGTTGTGGTGTAAGCGGTTTATTAAGACACTGTTCACACAAACCGAACATAAATGAACATTTTTCCCTAATCCATCCTTTTGAATCTCTTGCATCCAGATTCCACACATCCATATCGAGAGGATTTACATAGTTATCCGTATAAGTTGATAAATTAACAACTGTTCCTCCGTAAGTCTTTGCAATGTCAAAGTATTCATGCATAGGATCAATTACGATTACATCGTCTTCTCCTTTTAAAAATACACTTCCCATTTCCATTTTGCTGAAAAAGGATTTTCCTGAACCGGGAACACCAAATACAAACCCGTTTCCATTTATAAGCTTCTTTCTGTTTCCAACATTGATATTCTTTGACACCTGATTGATACCGTAATAATTACCGCCTTCATCATTTAATTCCTGCACATTAAAAGGAACTAAACCAGCAAGTGAATTGGTAAGCATTGTTCTCATTGTTTCAACCTGTCTTACACCAATTGGAAGTACGGTATTTAACGCTTCCCTCTGCATAAACTGATTTGTGTCGATTGTAACTCCATTACCTTTTCCAATTGTTACAATTGTCTCACAGGCACTTTCCAGTTCTTCCTTACTGTCTGCCATCACGATTATATTAACGGAAGTATAAAACATGCTCTCATCATTTTCTCTTACGTTGTTCATCATGTCTTCAATGTCTTTTTTCTCCATTCTCTTTGCATAAGAAATCTCTGTTGAAAAATCATTGTTTCTGTTTCTTACCTGTTGCTGCTTTATAATATCTGATTCCACTCCCAGATACTTTTTCTGTAAAACTTTTATAGTCATATCTTTTGGAACCGGAACAACATCTATGCTTGTTATCATATGTACGGGCATCATTGTGATTGTATTAAGAAGTTCTTCTGACAAACTCTTTGGATATTTTTTGAAAAATAATGCCCGGCAAAGCTTATTTTCTGTTTCAAAATAATCCTGATGGAACTTAATCATTCCATTGCACAAATCATTTCTGAAATCTCTTCCCACACGTTTTGCTTCCCTTATGTCAAAATCAAACTCATCTTCTTTTCCAATATTGTAAAAATCATGTAACACATGGAGTCTTTCATTTCCCGTTAATGTTTTAATATCAGTTCCAAGTTCATTAAATGCTTTTCTTATATTTACTTCTATGGTTGCAAACTGTGCCCTTGCCTCTTCAAATGTTTTTCTCTCAACAGTTACGGTCAGGTATCTTTCCTGCTCTATTCCCTGTCTTCCTTCCTTTATCTTCTCCTCTATGATTTTGTTATATATTTTTCTGAAATCATCAAAACCGTCATTTAAGTATGGAAGAAGTATGTACTTTCTCAAATCCTGCATGTCTTTGTTTTTGTTATTGATTGTAATCTTAAAAGAACAGTCAAAAGAATTTAAGAATTTACAGTATCTCTGCAATATTTCTTCCTGCTCGTCATAAGTTGCAGTTGTATAATTAATATCCATAAACTTATATGTTTTTGAATATTTATTCTGCTGTACCTTAAAGATTCCGCTTTCAGATACTTCCATTATCTCTATTGTTTCCTGTATGGATTTAGGACTTTTGTAAAGCGGCTCAGATGCTTTCTTTAATTCCTTAAACCCATCCGTAAATAATCCCATGTTATTTCCTCCTTATAAAAATTTACAGCCACAGGCAATGCCTATGGCTGCAATTACTGACACGATGCTCACTGCAAGCACCACAATCATTTTCTTTTTTGTTTTGTTAAACTCTGATTTATTATCCGTTTCCGTCTTTCTTTTTTCTTCCTCAATCTGTGCTGCGATTTTCTTTAACTCCTCTGCATTTTCCGTGGACTTATAAAGTAACGGTTTTGCTTTAAACATAAACTGTATTCTTTTTTTCATTACCTGCATAAAGCTCATTCCGTTGTATGTATAAAATCCGCTTAAAGCTATTGGAGCCACCACCGGAATGGCTATATATGCTGACAACGTAAGACCTACTTTTTTATATGTAAGGAATACTATTATTCCACCCACCAGCACACTTAGAATTGAAGCTATAAGCTGTTTTGCTGTAAGTCCTAACACAACCGATTCCTGAAATTTATCTATATCTTTATTTATTTCCACTGACATTTATTTCACCTGCCCTTTTTCATGTTCTTTATCTCTGTTACGCTCAAAGTTTTTTTCATATTCAGCCATCTGTTTTGGGCATAACTCTCGTAGTTTATCCACATTGAAAACATAAAGCGGATACTCGCAAAAACCGCTTTTTAATGTAATTCCCGTGAAATCTCCTAAATCATTTTCTTCCAAAAACTTTTCCATCTCCGGCATGTTATTTGTATCAACATATCCGCAGTATTTAGGTACTTCCACTAAATTAACAGTTATGTTTCCATAAGGTTCCGGATATTCACCCTCCGTATTTACCAGTTCAAGATAAATATTGCCATTGTCTGTATACTGGCTCATTGAAAGTTCTACATTTACATCTCCCCATTTAGATTCATAATTCATCTTTTTGTTCATCTTCTCTCCTCCTAACTTTTATAATCCTAATGCCCTGCTTGTAAGATTTTGTGCACCCTTTACCGTTCCTACTGTAAGTGCGATTGTAAATGTCATTTCACACAGATATATAAGTGTCTGAGTCCAGTCAGCATATTCTCCCGTAAATGACGGAAGTCCTGCACTTATTAGTGCATTGCACACTACTATAGCCAGTGCCATTGTCACAGCCTCAAACACAATTGATAAAAAGTACTTTGCATATGAAACCGCCGTATGGCTTACCATTCTGTTTCCACTGACTGTTGAAAATGCAATTGCTCCAAAAGGTACTAAAATCAGTATCTTTAGGAATCTGAAATACACTGTATATATCAGGAAAAATCCACACACTATGATGACAATGGAAAGTATTGATGCAAGTATCAGCATTACCAGACTTGAACCAAAGCCAAGATTTTTTATAATCTCAGCCTGTCCGCTGTCTATGGTAAGCTCTGCCATTTCTCCTGCTCCGACAAGTTTTACCAGATTGCCTGCGGAGGTAAAAAATGCTTTCATTATTGTTACATTGTTTGCTACAAGCCATTCTGCTATTCCTATTCTCATAAGCATACGAAGAATAACTTCAAACCTCATGTCCTCTTTTACATCCACACTCTCCGAGCAAAAACCAATAACAAAGAACAGTACAACCAGCGAAGAACCGACACCTACAAAAATTGGTTCCAGATTCTGTATTACTCCCCACGGACCCCCGCTTTTGAAACTGACCGGTGACTGTCCTAAGAGAGCAAATACAAGTGATATCTGATTGTTCCAGAATCCAAAGACCATCTCAAGCAAATCAAGTATCTGCTGTCCCAGATTAAAAATATCCAACTTTCATCACCTCTTTTCTTCCGTTTTTAGATTCTAAAATCCAAGAATTCCAAGAACTGATGATATTCCTGCCATCATTATTCCTGCTACAATTCCTTTAAGGGCAGAATTCATTGTGGACGAATC
>NZ_HF991848.1:0-13789 GCF_000432355.1 Eubacterium sp. CAG:161 | reverse complement strand
TATCCTTGATTTTCTATATATTTTCTCAACATCTCTTCTGAAACATTTCCTACACTGCAGACAAAATATCCGTCCGTCCAAAAAGTATGTTTTTTCCAGAAATGTTTTCGTAGATAATCCGGATATCTTTTCCAAATATGATATGTTGTATAACTCTTCATCAGATTTACTATTTTACTGATAGACATTGTTGGTCCTGTTTCTATCATGTAATGAATATGATCTTTATCTGTCTCCATATATCTGATAATGACTTTATGCTTTTGACATATCTCATAAGAAAACTGCTTTATATCATCTGATATTTGTTTTGACATCAGCAATTTCTTTCTATACTTGCATACGAAAATAATATGATACTGTAACAAATATTTGTGTCTGTTTTTTGATTTCCACGTTCCCATAACGCAAGTATAGCACAAACCTCCGCTTCCGGCTACCTTAACCCACCGTCTAAAGACAGTGGGATTGCGGTAGCCCTATTTCAAAATCATCCAGACTTTTGGTTGAATAAAATCTTGTCCAACATTCACCATAGTTTGTTTTGATTCGTTTTTCATCATTTGTCTGACAAATTGCATATCTGTTATCTTTTCCATTCCAGTTGCTAACATACACATTTGCTTTTCCTTCACTATTAAGCCTAATTATTACCCCGGCTATTACAGCTATCAATACTACCAATGTGCATATTATCGTTATTTTCTTATTTACCTTCATCTTTCCTCCCTCAAATTTTTCATTTTTGCCTTTCTGTTATTTGTTTTTGTATAAAAACACTTTTATTTATTATTTGTATGATACCTTAATATGCACATATTGTCAATTTTAATATGAGAATCGAATTTACCCGGTTCATTTTCCATATACCTATCAATTAATTACAAATTGGTCAGCAATCTTGCTTTCATGGGAAGTAGAAGAATCATTACTTATAACATTTCTGTCCCATAAATAAACTTCTTTTGGTTCACTAACATCAGTTCCTTCTATGTTATAGGAATAATAGATAAACATCTTGTTCTTATGTTTTATAAATCCGCCATCTTCACCTATGGTACCGGTTCCCATATCCGGACTGACAAAAAACTCAAACCGTCCATATCCATCCTGTTCTTCACAAAAGGTTTGTTGATTTTTCGGAGATTCGTTTGTAAAAACTTTTCTCATATCTGTGTCTTTTGAAGTCAATTCAAATTTGAAATAACCCTTATGATTTTTTGTATCTATGGCAGATTCTAATAATTTTATTTTGTATCCGTCTATTGAGCTAACATTCTCTGAATATGTATGAGTTGCAAGATTTTGGGATTTTATATTAAAAAATTCGTCTAAGGTCTTTTCCCTATTAACAATATTATCATCCACCACGCCGACTACCGTGTCGTCAGTAATTATATAAAAAATAATATTTGCTGCAAAAATAACGATTAGCAATGTAAATATAATAATCAATGCTTTCTTCATGGATTTTATTCCTTTCAAACTGATAAGTATTTTCTAACTTATATGATTATAGCATTTATTCGGCTTTACATTAGTTAATCGTTACTTAATTATTTTAATTTGTTGATTAATTTAATTAACTTAGCTCTCCCTGTTTTAAAAACTTAATGGTAAATCCCCCATACACCGCAATTCCAATTACAATTTCTGCTACCAGTAAAAACAGACTTCTTATATTCGTATTGCTTACCAATACTTTAAATATTATAATAGCCATTCCCATTATGAAAGTTCCTACCAAAGGCTTTAAAAGAGTATTTTTCCAGTGGATTTGTGGCGATATTTTTTTCTTAATAAATACTGCATTTAAAATCAATATAAGCAGTGGAAAAATAATATCTCCAATAAGTAATCCGTAGGCTCTCAAATCCGTATATTTAATCATAAATACAACCAACACGATATGTACACCCAAGGATATTCCACTGTTAATTACAGGTACCTTAAAATAATTACATCCCTGAAGTATTGACGTTGAAATAGTTGAGAATGAATATAAAACTGCCGATATACTACCATACAATAACAGATTTGCAGCCAAATTATGTAAACTTCTCAGATTTGGAAAAAGCACTCTCATTATTTCATCAGAACATAATGTAAGACCTGCTGCTGCCGGCAATACTACCATGCCTGTCATTTTAATAAGTTGAGCTATATTATGATTAATTTTCAACTTATTTTTCGTGGAAAATGCCGTAGTCAGTTTAGGAATAACGGAAACACCAAATGCTGTAGCCATTCCAATTGGCAAATTTATCATTTGGGTATATTGCGTATTAAAAACACCCTGTAAATCAGTGATATACGTTTCCTTAAAACCCTTTAAGCTCATAATATCAGCGAAAAGATAATCATCCACCGTATATCCTATCTGGTAAATTGTCTGACTTAATATTATTGGAATCATAAGGGATAATAATGACGCAAATATTTCTTTTACCTCAGTATAGGATATGGACATTCTGATTTTGTTTCCGGAATTATTTTTATAATAAATTATCATTACGCAAACAAGTGCCGCCATTGCCCCTGCACATGTTCCCATGGTTCCACCCATTGCTCTCAATGCAGCTTCATTATTGCTCCCAATAATCAAAACTGTAATTTGTCCGGCAGCAATGATGCTTACTACTGCATTAATTATCTGCTCAATAATCTGTGACAGTGCAGTTGGTACCATATTCCCATATCCTTGGAAGTAACCTCTAAAGCATCCCAAAACTGAAACGATAAACGTAGTAGGTGCCAAAACCTTCAATGGCATTTCCAATCCTGTTTTGTTATACACTCCTGCCAGCCCATCCGCTCCAAAATATAATCCCATTGCAGCCAATGCTCCAACGATAACTGAAACCAGCATTGCCACCCTGAAAACTTTAATTGAATCTTCTTTACTTCCTACTGCTGCCTTTTCAGATACCAGTTTTGAAACGGAAATCGGCATACTGTAGGAAGACAGTGTTAGAACAATTCCATAGATTCCAAATGCTACAGAATATATACCATTTCCCGTATTTCCCAATATATTTGCCATAGGTATTCTGTAAACAAATCCTATTATTTTTGTAGTAAGCCCGGCAGATGCCAATATACCTGCCTGAATTGCTAATGATTTTTCTTTCATATTAAGTATTTCCTTAAAATTCGTATTTCCTGTAAAATTGCCTGTGCCAATAAATCATTTTAACACATATCGTATAATTTTAATATATTCCATTCTATATACAACAAGGAAGCATCCGTCACCAATGCTTCCCTGTTACCTCTGTCAATTTTCTCTACTTCAAATAAGCTGATTTCATGTAACCGACAGTTCCCCTGTATCTGACTTTTGCATATTTGCCTTTTACAAACATTACTTCCACCTTTTTACCATTTGGCACTTTCCTAATGGCTCTTGTCTTGGTTCGATTCCATATTCGTAATTCCTTTCCATTGCTAACTTTAACTGTCCATGATTTTCTAAAAGTATCATAATCTTTGTATTTCTTTTTTAAATACAGCGGAGTGTCTCCCCATTCTCCCAAATAAAAATGTGGAATATCCACCGGGCTGGTCCAATCACCTCTCCAGGATAATCCCACACTTTTAGTTTTCGCAATTTTTGCGACTTTTTTAATTTTATTTTTCTAAAATGCCAAATCCTTTGCCTGAATTTTATCTTCTTCACATACTCTGCGAATTACCCTGCAAGGATTTCCGGCAGCCACCACCATTGATGGAACATCTTTCGTCACAACACTTCCTTTGATTACTTCCTTACCTCATAAAAAAGCCCAAACATAATAACATTACCCATGAAATAATTGCCATAAAAATACCTATTAAGCACAAGGTAATCAAAAGCCACGGTGCTATTTTTTGTCTATTATATATACTTGATACAATAATGATTATTCCTATAATAATCATTATTACAAATAAAATCATATAACCTTCCATTGTTTTCTCATCCCTTTATCCCAATCCATAATTTATCTCCTAAATTTTATTGCTTTTTAGGAGATAAATCAATATTTAGGATATAAAATTCCTATTTATATAGTATTTCTTCTTTAAACCAGTGTATTCTTACAAATTTTAACTTAAACTTTCCACTTCCCTCTTTTCTATCCTTTTCAAAAATGCATATCCCACCAGACAGGCTATAATCTCTGTTATTGGAAACGCCCACCAAATCAGCGAAACTCCCATATGACCATTTCTTACGGCAACAGAAAAAATTCCTGCCAAAGGTAATATAATAACCATTTGTCTAAGCAGAGAAATTACAAGGGATGCTATACCGCCCTCTAATGCCTGATAAATTCCCTGATATGCTATGTTGATTCCGGCAAAAATAAAGCTAATTGAAATAATCCTCATTGCACTGATAAAATACTCCCTTGACTGTCCTGCATTAAACAATGTTGCAAACGCCCCCGGAAATATTTCCGTAATAAGGACTCCTAAAATCATCATGATTCCCGTATATATAAGGCCGTATTTTATTCCCGCCTTGATTCGCTTTTTATTTCCCATTCCATAGGCAAAAGCTATAATCGGCGTAATGGCATCTCGTAGTCCAAATGCAAGGAACAACACGAACTGCTGTACTTTATAGAACAGACCATACGCAGTCTGTGCCGAAGGACTGAACTTCAAAATCAGATTCATCACATAAACCATAATAGACATAAGTGCCTGCGCAATAATTGCCGGAAGTCCGATTGCGTATATTTCCTTTATAATTCTTCTCTCCGGTTTCATATACTTTACACCATGTTCAAACTCTTTATTTAGTTTTATATGGAAAGTAAATAACAAAGTTGCTGACGCTATCTGTCCGATTATAGTTGCATATGCAGCTCCCTCTACCCCCATTTTAGGAACAGGCCCTATACCATATATCATAATGGGATCTAAGATAATATTTACCACGGCACCTACAATCTGACCAATGGTAGAATAGAGAGAACGTCCTGTTGCCTGTAGCAGTTTTTCAAACAATGAAAAGAATATAATGCCAAAAGAAAACACGCAACATATTCTCAAATAACCTGTTCCCATGGATATAACTTCCTTATCAACTGTCTGGGATAAAATGTATGTCCTTACCCCAACTACTCCAAATAATAAACACACCACATAGATGATTACCCCTAAAAACAAACTGTTGCCTGCAACCTTTGCGGCTTTTTTGTTGTTACCCTGTCCCAAGGTTCTAGCGAGCAGTGCATTGGTTCCCACACCTGTTCCAATTCCAATTGCCACCATTAACATCTGAACCGGAAATACCAGTGTAAGTGCATTTAATGCTGCTTCACTTCCCTCTTTCATATTTCCAACAAAGGCACTATCCACAATATTATAGACTGCCTGCAATGCCATAGACAAAATCATTGGTATTCCCATTTCAACCATAAGCTTATTTACCGGCATTTCTTTCATTTTATTACCTGTAGCCATCTTAATTTAACCCTCCTTTTTCCATAAAAAAAGTGTGTGCCTTTTTCATAAGCTGGACTTACGCTGATAGGCTACACACTTTTTAATTACACTATATATATTTTAAAACAAAAAAAGAGTAGCAAAAACTGGATTTACGCTAGTCTGCTACTCGTTCAATACGATATTATATTTCTGATTTTAAAAAAAGTCAAACAAATTTCTAAGAGGCACTTGCTTTCTATTACCATTTTTTGTGTATTTGCTATTTGTCTTTTATATTCTAAATTTCTTGTTTCTCTCATAACAACCCTTCTTTGTCTTGTCATATTATATTCTTTTAAAAGCAAAAATCAAACGTATTTTTTTACGTTTGATTTTCGTTTGCTTTTTAGACATATTTTTTGTTTTTCGTTTGTTTTACGTTTGGATTCCAGGTGCATTTTTTTCATAAATACAATAATTCCCACAGCTAATCCTACACCATTCCCGTAAACATGGACTTTCTTGCTCTGTGGTGCTTTCCGGCACCTACATTTTGAGATACAAATGATGCCATGGACTGCATAAGGGCACTTGGAACCAACATTGCAAAATTAACTATCTTGCAAACCACCCCATATCCTGACGAAGCCTCCAATCCCAGTTTATTCACAAAGGCGCACAGTGCCAAAAATGACATCTGGGTTAAAAATTCCTGAAGTGCCAATGGCAATCTTACTTTAATAAATCTTCTGCATTGCCTATTTAATCTGAAATCATGCCTGCTATGGCAAGAAAATCCTGTGCGTTTTGTTTTTGGGGATGTGTATTCGTAGGTATTCTGTTGGCAGCATCAATTCCACCACCAACCATGCCTTTTAAGGAAGTCTTTTCAAGACAGTCTACCCAGCCTTGCAGACCATTGTAGGCTTTTTCAAATGCACTTTTATCATTCTCACTATAATCTTTTAAGAAGAAATCTGGTCTTGAGATCAAAGATATAAAGCAATTTTTTTTATATGGGTATCTGATGGCAGCTCCAGCTATGAAAAAAGGAAAGAAATATTTGAAGCCAGAAAATCAGCTGTTGAAACTGAAATCCAGGAACTTCAAAAGACTCTCTCCTTCTTAAAATTCAAGTGCCGGTATTACGAAACTGCACAGAAAGATGGTAACGAAGATACTATAAATGCCCTGTTGCCTGATAAACTTCCTGAAAACATTCAAAAACTATATAACAAAGGATATGAATGATTTTTGTTATCTTCATCAAACTGGATTTTACTTTGTAACTATAACCTTCCCTTCATCCTTAAGTCCACTTCCGTTTCTAAATATAACTTCAAATCTTTCTTTGCCATGTTTACTCTTCTTTTCTCAAGTGTTAAATTCCGATTTGTATATCACGTATATTTCCTTACCTGTTTTTCTTCTCTCTTCTTGCGAAAAGACAGGCACATAAAACAACGAAAGCAATTGTTATAGCTATAAGTATTGGTAGCACAGGTATAGGGAAGACGCTTGCTCCTATCAGCTTAAGTCCCTGATAAAGTGTGTATACACCAAATACAGAAAATATTACAAATGCCAGTGTATTAAGCAATCCATCCGGAGTTTTACTCTTTAATAAATAGCCTACTAACATTCCAAGAATATCCGCCGCAAAAAGCCCCAGAGAGCATCCAATCCATACAATAAATGCTACACTCATACCTTCATTAGCACCAAATGTTATGGCTGTAAGCTGTGTCTTATCTCCAAGCTCAGCTACAAAGAATGTGAAAAAAACTGCCAGTGGTGCAAACTTAATCTTTGATTTGCCCCCCTCTTCCTCTTCATCGTCATCATCCCCTGTGACAGTTGATGTGGCAAAATAAAGAAATGCCAGTGCCGCAATGGTTTTAATCAACCAGTTAGGAATAAATTCACTGACAAGTCCACCTGCAAGAACAGCAAGTCCGTTAAGTACAAGAATTGCTGTGGCAGTTCCTAATATAATATCTCTTAATTTATATTTAGAAGTAAGTGCAATAAGCATAAGCTGTGTCTTATCTCCCATTTCCGCTATGAATTCAGTAAAAAATACCTTTACAAATAACAACATTTGTCTGATATCTCCTTTATCTTATTATGATGTAAACCATATACGCTGCATAAAATGCAACCATACTTAATCCTTCGATTCTTCCGATTTTATTTCCAGTTCCCGCAAATATCCATACTAATACCGTAAATATCATAAGTACGCACAAATCAATAACATTTTCAGTAATTATACTGATTGGGCTGATTGCTGATGCTATACCAAGTACCATAAGTATATTGAATATATTTGAACCAATTGCATTACCCAGTGCCATATCCACTTCATTCTTTCCGGCTGCAACTATTGAAGTTACAAGTTCAGGAAGTGATGTTCCTATTGAGACAATTGTGAGTCCAATAAGTGTCTGGCTCATACCAAGCTCCCCTGCTATTCTTGAAGCGGCATCTACAGTCATATCTCCACCGATTGCAATTGCCATTACTCCACCAACTATGAATAATATACTCATAGGAACTGAAACCAGCTTAATTTCTTCATCACAATCGCCTTCAATCTCGACTTTTCTGCCTTCTTTACTTGCCTTTAATGCAATTTTAATCATGTAGAAAAAATAAACTCCAAAGAATCCAAGTAATATCACACCATCAAAGTGTCCCAGTGTCATACCGGATTTGTCACCAAATGCAACAATGCCTAAAATCATTAAAAGTCCGGCACACACAAGGGAAAATGGGATATCTCTCTTTATTGTTTCTTTTGCAACATTTACTGCAGCAATCATTGCACACACACCAATAACAACCATCAGGTTGAATATATTAGATCCGACTACATTACTTACTGCAAGTTCATTGTTGCCTATAAGTGAAGCCGATACACTGACTGCTGTTTCCGGAAGGGATGTTCCCATAGCAACAATTGTAAGTCCGATAATTATAGACGGAACATGCAATCTCTTTGCTACACTTGAACTTCCTTCCACGAAAAAATCTGCTCCTTTAATAAGTAAGACAAAACCTATTACAAGAAACACAAGTACAAGGGCGAATGGGGCGTTGTTAATAATTTTCTCCATATTTTTTCTCCTTTTTTTCCACAACAGTGTCGTCTGTAAAAGCACCTGATATTACAAGTATACCCGGCAGATATTAAGTAAAAAAGACTCATGTATATCAACTACCAGCTGGTGTGTAATACATAAGCTGTTAATTGATATACATGAGTCTCATTATTTAAGATTTGCCAGATTATACTCTTTACTATAATCAGAATGTTGACAAACCACACTTTCGCGCTAACTACTCCCTCATGGAATATTAATTTACTGATAAATAATATCAAATGTATTAAGGGGTGTCAACAACTAAAAATAATCTCTACTTCCTATAGTTTTTGTTCATTTATTTCCCCTAAAAACTTTCGCACTCTAAAAGATTTATTCTTTATTCCTTTTCCATAACCACAATTTTATTAGACATGCTTTGAACTATAGGTATTTTTCCAATTACATTATAGATTGGCATAATTTTTTTCATTCCTTCTACCAGACTTACGTCCTTCTTCCATCTAAATTGTGGAATTATTTTCTCCAGTTCTCTGCCATTTTTAACTCCCCATTTAAACTTGGCATTGCTGCCTTCAATAGACTTTTCCTTTATATGTTTTACAAAAAACGGTGACATTGTTTCAATCATTACCGTAGCTGTTTTAAAGGATTTTTCGATGATGGAAAATATCTGTTTAATATCATTTTCACACAAGTACATAGATAATCCTTCCACTATTACAAGGACATTTTCACCATTATATGTAATGCTGTCTGTGTAAGAAATATCCATTGCAGACTTTGCAATCTGATAAATTGGCCCTTTTTCTTCAAGAAAACGGCTTCTTATCTCTATTGTCTCCGGCAGATCTAAATTGTACCATAAACTATATTTGTCCTTCATTCGATAACATCTTGTATCTAAACCGCATCCTATATTTATAACTATTGTATCCGGATGTTGATTCAAATACTGCTCGACTATGTTATCAAGCACAATTGTTCTGGCAATTACTCCACTACTCATAGTCTTGTCATTATCTGCTTTTGAAAAGTCATAATCTATTTTTTCAACAATTCGTACGGCTATATCGTCAATGATTTTTGCATCATCTTTCTTTGTTTCCTTAGCTCTTGCATACAAGGTCTGAATCATTGTTTCCGGTACGCCGGTTACCTCTACTTTTTCTTTCATAATTATATGCTCCTTAGATTTTTCTCACAACACAATGCATACGCATCCCTTTACGGATTTCAAATTTTTCAACTATCCTCCACAATTTATAAGCTAAAAAATAGCATTTTAGGTTAGTCTGGTCTAACTAAAATTATAATACTCTCTTCATGTAAATTTTTCAACCTAAATGTAGAGTGCCGGTTTCACCTTATAATAATCTTCGGAAAAATTTGTAGAAGTGTTAAGTACAAAACAAGATCTTACAGCTTATAATTGCCATAAGACCTTTCACATTAATTATTAATATTCTCTATTGTTTCTCATCTGCTTATCTTTTTTTATACATAACCAGTTCCGGATTTTCACCGTTTTCATCATATGTGCATATCATAATAAAGTCTATGTTTGCAAGAACTCCAAAACATCTTTTCCCATCATTTTCTGATTTCAACTGGTTACCTAAATAAGTTTTATTGTCATCTAAAAACTTTACTTGTTTACCATTAGGCAAAGTATATTCCAAATTCACATATTTCCCAACAAGTGCATTTAATCTTTCCACCTTAGGTAGTCCCTCTATATGAAAATCATTTATTTCCTTTATTAGCTGCTGCTTAAATTCTTCAAACTGTCCATTATCGCTAAGTTCATCATATCTTTTCCAGTAACCCAGTTTCGGAAACATATCCTTCATATATGCCCTTGCCTGTTCTTCAGAAAACACTTCATTAGCCATATGCTTAACACATACATCTATTAATTCGTCCATATCATTATATGTATATGTTCCATCAGCATAACACCATTTACAATACTCCTCATTTATCGTGCCATCCTTATTTCGACCTAATATCGAATCATCTTCAATTGGCATCCCACAACATTGACAAACAAGTTTCCGTGGTTCTCCTAAAAGTGTACTAATTGAAACATCAAATTCCTTAGACAAAAGTTTTAACGTTTCTGTATTAGGTACTGTTTCACCCCTCTCCCACTTTGAAACACTCTGTGATGTAATTCCAAGATATCCGGCAACATCTTCTTGCGTTAAATTTTTTAATATTCTATACTTTTTTAAGTTTTCTGATAAAAATAGCATATTTCTCCTCCTATAGAATGTTATTAAAAAATCATATCATTTAAATATTATTATTCAATAACGCAGTAGTTGTGTACTATTCAACTTTAATTCATTTTCATTTTTCCCAGTTCACACTCTACTATTTTCTGAATTTCTAAGAAATCAGCACCATACATTTTTTCGTATTCCTCAGTTCTATAATATTTATGTTTTACATCTAAAAAATCATCCAAAATATTTAATTGCCCTTTTAAAGGATATTTCTCAATAACTTCACAATATGTCTTTCCATCTAGTATTTCATAAAATATTTCCTTTGTAACTCCATATACCTTAAATATACTCCCTCCATTATTTCTAAAATCATGTAAAAAATTATACAATGATAATAATTGACTATTTCCGGTCCCACCTACGCAACTCCAATTAATCCATACCAAAACAAAATTCTAATTTTTTTCTTCATACATTCCTCCATTAAAAATTTCAACTTTGTTATATCTAGCCATATAAAATCACCTTCAAACTATATTTTTTTGAATTATAGCTTGAAGGTGATTATTTTTAAAATTTAATAGTGACTGTGATATCGGATGGAAAGGTGACCACATTGAAATCTGCCATATCGACAACTATGAAACTCTTAATGAAAATAAATTTGTTATTTAATTTCATTTTGCGGTTAAATAGTATTATTTTTTTGTCTTTATCTTTATCGTCTTGGACCAAATTCCACCAATTTTCTTATATCCTTTTAGAGTGGATACGTCAGTTGTAATACTATATCTTATGTAGTAAGTTGTGTTAGGCTTTAGCTTTTTAATTGCCCTAAGTCCACCGCCCTTTTTATCCCATACAGTTTTAGCATTCTTAAATGATTTATTTTTTGAATATTGAACAATATCAACAGGTATCAGCATTTTTTCAAAGGATATCTGTTTTTTCTTTATATTAAGACGCTTCTTTTTCATCTTTGGTGGTCTGTTGTCCAACGAAAGAACTATCTGTGTAGCTTCTGTTGCTCCTGTTTTATAATTTGCTGCAATATTAACCAGAATAATATTTCTGTTATTTTTAAAATAAGATCTGTTTACAGTAATTGATGTTTTCTTATAATCGGTCTTTTTAAAGAAAGCTTTCGAGTTTTTCCCTATACCGGTATATGTAATGTTGTAGCCTGTACATCCAGGAGACTTAGACCATGACAATACATATTGATTATTTTTTACATTGCTTACAAAAAGATTTTTTACTTTAGTTTTCTTTTCAACCAGCTCTACATCTGTCAAATATTTGGTTCTAACATAAGCTCTTTCACTGTTAAACCATACCGTGGTCCAATTTGAATCACTTTCCTTTGGCAATGTTTCTATCTCTGCATTTGCCTGAAGAAACCCTACAACATTGTCATTATTCGACTCATCCTTTGACTTTCTAACACCAATTTCCTTTAATGTTTTCAAGTTATAAACTTTTTTCATTACCGCGTCATTTGGCACTTTTGTTCCATTTTTGTAAAGGTTTATGTACTTACTTTTTACATAATAGTAACCATATCCGTTCATTAGATAGTTGGTACTGTTGTTCCCCTGGAATATAACTTTGTAATACAAATCATCTGTATCCGGTGTATTAGAATAAAGTCTTCTTGTGGTAACTATATATATTTTTTGGTTTATTCCTACTCTGTATACATCACCACTGTCTGCTGTTCCCGGTATTGGACTAATACCAATAAATCCACATGTTACTTTTCCCTCAGCAACATATGTAATATTTGTGCCTTCCGGTATACGGTTATATTCTTTGTCAAGATCAATCCAGACATTGTTTCTGGATGTTCTATAAAATCCTGGTGGATGTGAAGCTTGTAATAAATACTGGGCACACATAACCGGTGCTCCTGTAAAACTTTTATATCCGTTACTCCAAAAAGTAACAGTATACTTATCATATGCTACCACCTGTAAATTGGCTGTTTCGCTTTCCAGATACGCACCGTTAATCCATGTGAAATTTTAATATCCTATAACACTTGAATACAGCACCTTTAAATTTTCAATATTGTCCTGTGGCAGATACTTAGGATCTACTGTTTTACCCTGAATCTTTGTTCCTGCAGGTACTACATCCATGGCAATATGATTTTTCCAATGTGCCACATTGTCAGGACCAACCAGATATGCCCTACCTATTACTTTTATATTTGGACATGCCTGATTAATAAATTCAGTATGATATCTTGACACATCTCCCAGTGCATAGACAGACTCTCTCATACATCTCATTCCAATAAGAAAAACTGCAAAAAACATAAAGCCACCAATCATCATCTTAAAATGCCTTTGGATTTTGCTCATACACATCTCCTTTCTCTACTTTAGTTTTGTGTTCCGTTCACTAATGTCTTACATCTCTTAATGCATAAACATTGTCTATTTGTTTAATAACTATTATATCACTTTTATGCTACTTTTTCATTAATATTTTCTGCATCAGGAATCTGCTCATCTGTGGGAGTGATACCGAGTTCCTTCATGTTGATTGGCATTCCACCCATTTCATACTAAAACTCCAAACTATCCGCATTAAGCAGAAAATACTTCATTCCAATGATTACAAAGCCCTCCTCATTTCTCCATGGCTTTTTCGTTCCATTTACTATCACAATCTTTTTAAATGAATCCGGAATATTTCTGAATGAATTAAATTCCTGTGTCTGCTTTTCCTCAGAAGTCATATCATAAGCCACCTGAATATAATATCTCTGACTACCTTGATTAACTACAAAATCAACTTCAAATTGCTTTCGAGTCGTTTTCCCTTCATTATTTTTTGCATATACCTCTACAATACCAACATCCACATTATAGCCTCTGATAAGCAGTTCATTATAAACAATATTTTCCATTATATGAGTAGGTTCCTGCTGTCTAAAATTTAATCTGGCATTTCTGAGTCCCACATCTGAAAAATAATATTTCCGATTTGCTCCCACATATTTTCTGCCTTTAATATCAT
>NZ_HF991847.1:0-1969 GCF_000432355.1 Eubacterium sp. CAG:161 | reverse complement strand
AGTTATATGCATTCGTAATACTCCTTTCTTGTATTTTTTTGTCAAAAACACTTGACAAATTTTCGAAAAATGTGACGCTACGCACCCTTGTTAACAAGGTATTCTTTTTCCTTCCTGCAGTGTAATTACCTTGTCGTTTAACAATAATATTTGTCCACAAAAATAATTTTATTTAACCTTTAATCTGTCCTATATTCGATTTCATTAGGTTTTGTAGGAACAGATCTAATAAGCTTCACCATCCTATCTGATTTAAATATTTTGTAATCTTCTTTACTTAATTCACGTTCAGAATATTCTGAATATAAATCGTCACTGTACTGTATAATTACATACATTTCATTATTAAATACATACAGTCTACTTTTACCGTCATTGTAATATTCATCCACATTATCTAACAAAACTTTATCCTTCTTTAAATCATATAAGGAAAAACTTTCTACTCCCTTTAATATTTGAAATCTTCCATCTCCCACAACAACAACAGTGTCTTTTCCAATACCGTATTTATAATTTTCATTTTTGGCACATCCTATAATATTTAAGCAACTACAAATAATTATTATCAAAATAATCAATTTTTGTTTCATTTATTCATCCTCCATATTTTTTCTCTCTATTAGATTTTTTACCATATCTACAAGAATAAAAACATACGAAATAGTACGTTTACGTGTAATCCGCTGAAATAACCCAATTCATTATTTGATTTTCTATATCTCCCAGTCATAGAGAATAATAAAAAATACATTATCCTTTTTCATTCTTCCCTATGACTGTTCTATTCCAATACTTTCTCACACAAAAACTTCTCTATTTTTATATTAAATCTTTGTTTTTATTTTTTCTATCTTTGAATTTCATTTCAACAGTAATATGATAGCCATTACTTATCTTAAATGCTTGGCACACCCACTCATAATTATTTGCAATATTAATAAATGAATTATATTTTTCATATGAAAAATCATAATAATCTTTCAAAACACAATTTATTTTTCCTTTTTTAAATCTGTCTATATATAAGTCCACATTATGGAATGCTCCAAACATATCACCATGTTTAAATGAAATTGAATATTTTTTTGCTAAGTAATTAGATTTTTTAAACTTTTTCACTTTATTCCTAATTTTTCGTGATTTCTTTAATTTCTTTGCTAATGCAGATTTATTTCCATAATACAAATCACTAGGATTGTCTTGTAATGAATGTTCCAAAAAATCTGCCGAGTATTTCCAATTCTTTTTCTTTCTTAAATATAGTTCCGCTCCAATATAAGCTGGAGAATTTACTATTTTTTTCTCTAAAACACCCAAAGGTGAATATCTACCAGTAACAACCATAGATATATGTCCACTCGGATCCACATAGTTAATTGGATTATTTGCACAATAAGCATATAAATTCCAACACTCTGCATTTTTTTCTGTTCCACGATATGTGTCCTGACTTAAGAATACTCCTTCATCCGGATTATAATAACGTGCATTTAAATAATACAGCCCTGTGAGTTCATCATAAATACCGCCTGTATAGCAAATTTCATTTTTAAAATCCGTTGCTATACGTTCTGCTGTCTCTCCAAAATCTGTATAATCATATGATTGAACACACGCACCGGTATTATCAGTTATGTTTGTAGTACTTCCCTGAACATCCTTAGCATAAAAATATTCATTCTGGTTACCACCACTATACCTAATGCCTACAATGATATTATCCTGGTTTCCTATTACATTCTGACTTGTTTTCTTTCCACTATCATCTGTTGTATATAATAACAAACTTCCCTCATAGAAATAGCACGTAGTGTTAGACTTCTTATTATCACCATCAATCACAATATCAGTCTTTGATATGCGTTGCCCATTACCGTTATATATGTTGTGCTGTTCGCCGGTCTTTTTTCCATCTGTAGTGACTTCCACATCCGTTAACTGATTTTCAACATCATATGTATACTTT
>NZ_HF991846.1:0-641 GCF_000432355.1 Eubacterium sp. CAG:161 | reverse complement strand
CACCTGTTTTTCCATTAACTGCAACTGAGTTGATTCCTGCCGGTACATTTACATATATACCTTTTTCAGGAGACCAATCCGGCTGCTGAATATTAATAACTGATGCTGTTGTTGAATCGTCATATGAGAATCCATCCCCTAAGTCTGTCCAAACCTTTACTGAAGGATCTCTTGTTGTTGTTTCCCCTTCATCTTCGATTTTTAATGTTGCATTTCCTGTAACAGTAGCTGAATTTTCTGTAGCTGTTGCGCTAACAACTATCTGATATTCTCCTACTGCCAATGTGCTTACCTCTGATAAAGGAATAAACATACCATGGGCATTTGTTCCGTCAATTTTTACACTTTTTCCATCTACTGTTGTTGTAATAGAAGCAGCATCTACTTCTGTACCCCATGCAAAATGGATTCTTGCCTTGTCAAATATTCCCTGACATGTAAATCCTACAATAGTAGCATCGCCGTCTGTAACTGTATAAACTTTTCCATCTACAGCAACGCTTCCCTTTGCCTTAACCGATGTCTGTCCATAAAATGTCATCGAACTGACAACCATAGCTATGGCACAAACATAAGCAAAAAACTTTTTCATTGAATTACTTAATTTCATCATATACTCCTTTCTATAACTCAACTTTTTT
>NZ_HF991845.1:0-9554 GCF_000432355.1 Eubacterium sp. CAG:161 | reverse complement strand
TGACTCTTCTGTTGGTGCCTGTGTTGGAGCAGCTGTTGGTGCTTCCGTCGGAGCTTCTGTAGTTTCAGGCTGTGTTGAAACCTTTGCATTTACTGTATTCTTTGTAACTTCTATTTCATTGCCCTGGCTGTCAAATGCTTTGATGGTATATGTGAATTCTGTATCATAATCAGCAAGTACAACATCCACCCAGTCAGCAACAATATCTTTCTTTATTTCATTTCCTTCAGCATCATAAAGTGCATATGAAGCTGCTCCTGTAACCTTTGTCCATTTAAGAAATGCTGTTAAGCCTTCATTTCTCTCCTGAAATACATTCATTTCATTATTAACATACTTTTCAAAATGAACAGGTTCTGTAGTTCCTCTTGCAACTATGGCTCCTGTAGCATCTTTATATATTATTCTAACTACATAGTCACCACCATTTTCAACTTTAATTGAATCATCCTTTGAAGCTACAACATTATCAACATCTGTTCTGCCTTTTGCAACTCCCCAGATGTAATTATTTGTACCGTTCTTTGCCCAATGCTTTTCATCTTCAATAACTGAGTCCGGAGTTCCAATGTAAAATTCCTGTGTTAAACCATCCATACCTTCAGGGTGTACCCATTTTACTGTAATTCCATTATTAACGTCCTTCTCAACACTTGTAATTTCAATGTTTGCCACTGTGTCTGCATCATGTACTGTAGTTGTTTCTACCTCTCCCGGAACTGTAATTTCCTTTGATGCTGTTTTTACAGGGTTAGTATCTGCCTGAGCATCTTCAACTGTTGAATATGCTACAATATACACAGTATGTGTTCCCTGTGCAAGATATATACCTGCCTTTCCATTGGCTGCAAAATCAGATGCAATTGTAAATACCTTGTCAAACTTGTAATTGTTGTTCATTCCTCCATTTTCATTCAGCCATTGAAAATTGCTTTTCCAATTCCATTCATTCGAATAGTTAATTGCGGAATGATCTGAATCCGTCTGGTCTACATAAATGCAGTAGATATAAGGATCCTTTGCTGTTTCACCATCATAAGCAGAAGTAAATTCCACATCAAACATTTTAACGTTATCTTCTACGCTCCATGTTATCCGAGAGATTTCAAACTCTCCTTCTGCCCTGGCTGTTGCATCATTAATAACCAATGATGATACAACCATGGCTAAACTTAATGCAAAAGCTAAAAACTTCTTAACTGTTTTGTTAAATTTCATTAACGTTATCCTCCTTTAATTCTTTAATACTCATTTAGTTTCTCGTACAAACTAAAGATGTTATTATTATAGCATTGTCTTTTGTGCATTTCAACGATTAAAACGTTTGAAACGCTTTTTATTTTATGCATTTTTTACAAGTGTTTTATGCGTTTTTTAACTCTTTTCATACTATTAATATACTTGATTTGAAATATTTTTATCTTTATTTACTGTGTTTTGTTATTATATTATCCATTTTGCAAAAACATTTCAAATCTTCTATGGCTTGCATCGTTTTTATAATTACAGTCCAATGTTTTTATAACAGAAAAAGCCATTACGCCGACTTTTAAATGTACCGACCTCCAATCGTTAGATTTTTAGGTCTAACTTTTAGGTGTCGGTACAAATCAGCGCAACAGCTTTTTCTTATTATACATTATATTAGGTATCATTACTTAATGACAAATGTCTTTGCTTGTTTAGTTTTGAAACACCAGTTTAGGGGTTCTGTCCACAAAATACATTCCCCAGTGCTTCTCCGGTTCTTCAGGAGTATTTCCACCTTTCCACGGTTCATCAAAAGCTTCAAACATATAAGCAATTATTTTCTCATTGTCACTCCACTTCCAAAACTCCTCGATGTATTTTTTCTGGTTTTCTTCATTGGCATCCTCTTCTTTAATCTGTGCAAATCCTACACTGCTTGTTGCCCAGCCTACTTCAGAGAACAGTATTTCCTTATCCGGATACAATTCCTTCATACGTTTGTACCATTTTTTGTTTTCCCTAAGTCCACCTTCCACGGAATTGCCACCCCAGAGAGGATACGAATGTACACTGATTATATCAAGATACTTTGCCAGTTTCCCTAATTCCTGCCATTCTATTGCTCCCTCATTGAAGGTAACCGGTTTTCCCGTTCCTGCCTTAAGCCTCTTGGCAAATTCAATAAGCCTTTCCACAGGAACTGTATTGGCTCCCCATTTAGGAGTATTTTCATTCCCTACTGATACAACATTAATAATGTCAGAATTTTCATTGGCAATTCTTATTAATTCATCAATATTGGCATCATTTCTCTTTGCCCTTGCCTTTAACTCTTCATCTGAATAATTTGTCTTAAGCCACGGACAATTAGGATTATTAACTTCCGATATAAGGTCAGGACCCAACATCATCTGCATATCATACTTCATATCCCTTATTACCTGGCATGTCATTTCCGAATATACAATGGGGTCATACATTCTTATGTACTTAAATCCCATGTTATATAAAATTTTTACGTCCTCTTTTATCTGCTCATATGTAGGGTACGTGCAGGTTTGGGGACTTTGCCCTTCACGATAGCCTGAATAGCAAATTGCTCTTGCCCATTCCATTATATTTCCTCCTCTTGCTAATATGTATTGCCATCAACTTTTGATTAATGACCAGTGATAGGAAACATTTACAAAAAATGAACTTCCTTCGTTTTATTTCCTACCTAACCAAGAACTGCTGTAATTTGCACCTCTTTATTTAATTTGTTAATATCTTCTTTGGCAATAACATCACCATTGCCATACTTTTCATTATTTATATATATTTCCTTTACGGAATATTCACCTGCATCAAGTCCCTTCGGATTTTCATACGTAACATTAATGTTTACGCCACCAAACAGACAGGATGCACCTGCTTTGTTATCCTTAAACTGCTCGTTTAAAAGTTTTGGCTGAAGTTTAAGGTCGCCAAGTTCACCTTTTATACCGTACATTTCATTTAATACCGTAAGAAGCAACCAGCTGGCTGAGCCTGTAAGATAATGATACATTCCCTGACCTCTCTGGTTTACGTACTCCGGAACTCCCGGATAAATACAGCTTACGCTATAGTTGTGACAATGTTTATAAAGGGTATTTATTACTTTATATCCTTCCTTTGCAAAACCTCTTCTGTAAAGTGCATTGGCATACATAACTGCCATATGTGAAAATACTGCTCCATTTTCCTTATGTCCAAATGCGAAACCAAACATTCTTCCCAGATCGGTTTTAACTTCATTAAAGTTTGTGTTTAATCTGTAGCCTCCAATTGCTCCATCATAAAGATAATCGTCTGCCGATTTTACAATTTTTGCCACCTGCTCATCCGTAGCAGTACCTGACATAATGGCAAATACCTGACCTGTAAGCATCATTCTTACTCCTGATGAAAAATCACCTTCAACAGCATTTCCACTATTATCATAATATCCGTTAAACCATGAATTTCCCTCTTTATTGGTAATCCATTCAGTCTTCCTAATATGGTCTGCTATCCATGATGACATTTCATTAAGCACATTGCAAAGCTTTGTACAGTCTACTGATACCTTTTCGCCACTTACCTTGTGCCCCACTGCATTACAATAAGCATTTAGAACTTTGTGTTTCTCATCTATGCTGTCATAAACTTTCTTGTCTGCATTTAAGAGAACCTCAATCTCCTTTGCAAGAGAAATGGTACCCTTTCCTGTTTTCTTTGAAAGAGTCATTATATCTTTTGCTAAATCTCTTAAATTTCCGCCATATAACGCTGTGAATGCAACACTTTCTCCACGTTTTTCAGCCATATCAAGACCGTCGTTCCAATCAGCACCACGAAGTCTGATATGGTTATGTTCTCCTACATCGTAGAAGGATGTAAGGTGTTGTATAAGCAAATGTTCCAGTACAGTTCCCCTGTATGGTGTATCGTCTTCTGATAACTGCATATTGCCTTCACCATCACTCCACAGGTTATCCCTATGCTCACCTCTTCCAATTTGTGCATCCTTAAAATATGTATTTTCTTCATTTAAAAATTCAATATCTCCGGTTTGCTGCATATAAAGGCTTGTAGTTAAGTATGGCCATGCTCCATGATCCATCCACACTCTTACAATATTATTTCTGTCAGCAATAAATTCACCCTGCTTTGAACCTATAATAGTAGCATTGGTTCCGTCAAATCTTACACCTCCAAAGTTGTCAATTAACATCTGACGTACCTGCTTTGGCTCCATAATAAGAAGGGCAAGGCAATCCTGCCATAAATCTCTCCATCCTCTTCCACCTTTTCCATAATCATGATGAGGAAGGAATGAACAGCCATATATTCTTCTAAGCATAGGCTGGAAATTAACCCAATGCATCCAGTTATCAAAATCACTGTCTGCCGAATTGTAACTTACGTTGATTTTATCCTGCCAATACTTTTTAGTTTCTTCAAGAAAGCTGTCAAAAGCCTTTGTGTCAAGGTATTTCTCCCCTAACTTATCTATTTCTTCTTCTGAATTACCATAGCCTAATGCTATAATGTATGTTTTTGTTTCTCCCGGTGAGATTACAGCATCAGCAAATCTCATTGCCGCAACTGTTTCGTAGCCGTCAATTTCTTCACCAATTCCATACGGAAGAGGCAGATTCTTGGCAACCATATATGGATTTTCAAAATTTCCGCCACGTCCGATAAACTCCTCAGTAACAGGACAGAAGCTAATTGGGGAAACCATTACTCCGTCAGTTTCTTCCTTTGCCAAAGCTCCATAATAAACAGTGTTTTTATTGTGTCCTCTCTCATCAAATGTAAGTGTCGGAAAGATTTCTATTCCGTTTTTTACCGTAAATGTTCTGTGAAGCAAAGAGGTAACATGTCTGTGATCTCTTATATTTGAAGCCGAACGTCCATACAAAGGTATAGCTGTAGTAGGAGTAAATTTAATATGTGAATCTGTTATGTTTGTAATTTCTATTTTAGTCAGTTCCACCTTGTCCTTAGTTTCAGGAACAAATGATGTCACTGTAGCTTTAAGCCCTAAATCATCAGATTTTCTCTCTATCTGATGCCACATAATTCCGGCTGTCAGCTTCACTTCTTCTTTATCATCATCAAACAACTTAGCCTGCTGTGCTGCTGAACGTCCTGCCACAGACCAGGCTTTTTTACCTTCAACGTAAATCCAAAAGTTTCTTACTGACTTGTTGTTGTGCAGGTTTTCACTGCTAACCGGCTCTAACAAAAATGTATTCTGGTCTAATTTTATATCTCCCCCTAAATCAGGTGTTATGGAGCTCATAACTCCTGCCTCATTAGCTAACGGAAAATACATATAGCTAGTTAAATCCGGATTATTCAGGGTAAATGTCCCTTTTTTATCTAAATATTTTAAGTTGCCCATTTTATTTCTCCTTTATGACATATTGGTATATCTATATTATCATAAAATCGTTTCAGTATAAATATATTAGTATGTTTTTCTTTATAAAAAAAGTATTAAAATTTTATATAACTCCTTTTTTTTTCATATAATACAAATTTGCACCCTAAATATGTTTTTTTATTTTGTAGGCTTTCTACCTGATTTATTTTTGCACATTTTATTATTTAATAATCTTTCTGGAAAATTCCACTTGTTTTTGCCCTAAAGACAAACGCTAAAAAACGTCCATATACCCGTAATTACATACAGATACATGAACGTTCCTTCTTATCTTGATATAATGATAAACTTATTTTTTTGTTTTCAAACCGGCTATAATTCCATAAAGAATTAATAAAAATCCTACTACCAAAGCTATTATTATACATATATTGGCAATGTAAAAACTATAGAACATAATATATTGGCATATTATCGCTATGTACATTACAAGCACTCCCGCAGAAATAACAACAGTTTTCTTTCTGCACACCAATGTGACTATTGCCATAAGTATAAAAGCTCCTGCCACAAAAAATAATAATTCTCCGCCACAATTATTAAGCTGTGCAATAACTCCCATTAAAACCCAAATTGCTCCTATGACTGCTAATGAAATTGATACTTTCTTCACTATGTTGCCTCCTTCAATTTTTTCCCATCGGTATTATCCCAAATGTAGGTTTATTCCACCTTATATCTGTGCAATTCACCGTCCTTAATTATCACATGGTAATCCTCAACCTTATATGGCTCATATATCTTATTAAAGTATTCATATCTGTCACAATATTCCACTCTTTCATAAAAATCCAAATCCGTGGCTGGCACAAATATTGTATCTTCTCCGTTATATTCATGTTGAATACCTAATACTTTCATTGTTTCTTCATAATTCTCATTATACATACTTGTCGGTGCTATTGCCATTTTTTCAAACAACTTGCTCCCTCTTAATTCCACCTTATGTCCCTTATATATTGCATATGGTGTGACTCCGTAAACATCCCCTATTTCTTCAGCTGTTACAGGGCGAATATAGTATCCCCATTCACTCTGTATGCACTTATCATCTACAATATGTTCATCATGAATTTTAACTAT
This sequence comes from Eubacterium sp. CAG:161, assembly GCF_000432355.1. Lineage (NCBI taxonomy): Bacteria > Bacillati > Bacillota > Clostridia > Eubacteriales > Eubacteriaceae > Eubacterium > Eubacterium sp. CAG:161. The sequence continues at coordinate 3,043 of NZ_HF991845.1, read as the reverse complement.
CAGTTGATTTCTGCTATCGTCATTATACAATCTTATTTCCTTTCCCTTGTAAATTGTGTACATACCTCGTCTTAATCTCATTTTATTTTCCTCCATGTTCCATCATCAAATTTATATTGTTTCACTACCTTTCCATGTTCAATCTTGGTTATCAACGCATTATCATCATATTCTATTCCGTTTTCTAAATTCCACTCCGGTATAACTTTGCCATTTTCTGATCCCGTAAATCCATTTTGTGTACATGGATCAGGTAATGTATTGTTTCCACCAAATTCATAACCATATGTGTTGTCCAGATTGATTTTCTTAAGTTCCTTATTCAAAGTCTTAAACTCTATCTTCCAGTACGACGTCTGCGATGGAAGATAATCAGGTGTACCTCCATTAGCTGGCTCATATCCAAGTCTAAATGTATCATAGATATCTTTAAAATCTCCTACATCGTTATAATCCCCCGCTCTTGATATACACCCTCTTACAGCATTATATTCTCCACTTACATATTTTTCAACATCCTCCGGTTTGATATACCTTCTAAGCAATGTATTCTTGTTTATTGTAAACTTCTCCCTTATGTGACAGACCACCTTCTATTTAAATCGTTTTTCTCAAAAGGAATTGCAGACATGCATCCACAATTCCCATTAAAACATATGTTTTTAATTCTCTGTCATCCCAAGATGTACGTTTATTCCACCTTATGTCTGTGAAGTTCACCGTCCTTAATGATTACATGGTAATCCTCAACCTTATACGGTTCAAATATACCCTTAAAATATTCGTATCTGTCATAATACTTTGCTCTTTCATAAAAATCTAAATCCTTTGCAGGAACAAATATCGTATCATCTCCATCATATACATGTTGAATGCCTAATACTTTCATTGTTTCATCATAGTCTGTGTTATCCATGTCAGTTGGTGCTATTGCCATTTTTTCAAACAGTTTACTTCCTCTTAATTCCACCTTACGTCCTTTATATATTGCATATGGTATTACTCTATAAATGTCTCCTATTTCATCTGGTGTTACCGGACGAATGTATCCTACCCATTCATCTTCTATACACTTGTCGTCTATTTTCTTATGCATATAGATATAATATCCATCGCAATCCATAATACGATGAAGTTGCTGTATTTTGTTTTTATATTCTGTATATATTCCTCTTCTCAATGTCATTTTACCTTCCTCCATTTTCCATCAACAAATTTATACTGTTTCACTACCTTTCCATGTTCAATCTTGGTTATCAACGCTTTATCATCATATTCTATTCCTTTTTCCAAGTTCCACTCCGGTATTACCTTTCCATTTTTTGCGCCTGTAAATCCATTTCTTGTACATGGATTTATATCTTCATTCAGACCTCCAAATTCTTTTCCATATGTATTGTCCAAATTGATCTTTTTCAAATCATCCGGTATAGTCTTAAACTCTATCTTCCAGTATGACTTATCTGTTGAATGATATGGTGTATCATTGTAGTCCAGACGAAATGTTTCAGAGATATCCTCAAAATCCCCAACTTCACTGTAATCCTCTGCCCTTGATATGTATCCTCGTACAGAAGTATAGTCTCCACTTACGTATTTTTCTGCATCCTGTGACTTAATTATTTTTCTAAGCAATGTATTCTCATCTATCGTAAACTTCTCTCTAATAGACTTAATTATCTCCTTCTCTCTTTCCGTGTATGTTCCATTATTTAACGGTTTAAGCTTAAGTTCCTGAAACCTGCCTATACCTATTTCATTCTCTGTCATCCCAAGATGTACATTTATTCCATCTTATGTCTGTGCAGTTCACCGTCCTTAATGATTACATGGTAATCCTCAACCTTGTATGTTTTTCCTACTCCCTTAAAATACTCGTACCTATCATAATACTTTACTCTTTCATAAAAATCCAAATCCTTGGCTGGCACAAAGATTGTATCTTCTCCATTATATTCATGTTGAATGCCTAATACTTTCATTGTTTCTTCATAATCCTCATTATCCATACTTGTCGGTGCTATTGCCATTTTTTCAAACAACTTACTTCCTCTTAATTCCACCTTACGTCCCTTATATATTGCATATGGTGTAACACTGTAAATATCACCTATCTCATCTGGCGTCACAGGGCGAATATAACCTCCCCACTCATACTTTATACATTTGTCATCTATTTTGTTATGCATAGAAATATAATATCCATCATATTCCATAACGTTTCCAAATTCATATGCTACATTATTATAAGTTGTTTTCGTATATCTTCTCAGTTTCATTTTACTCCCTCCATTTTTTTCATGTCTCTTTATTAAGTCTTTTACATTTTTCAAAAAGTTTTCTATGTATTGAAACAGCTTTTTTCAAAAGTAATTGTGGCTATATAGCCACAATTACTCGAATAATCAAATCTATTATTCAATTATCTATATGTACATTCTCAAATGTAAATTTATTCCACCTTATATCTGTATAATTCACCGTCCTTAATTATCACATGATAATCCTCAACCTTGTATGGCTTATATATTCCTTTAAAGTATTCATATCTATCATAATATTTCACCCTTTCGTAAAAATCTAAGTCCTTGGCAGGCACAAAGATTATATCTTCTCCATGAGATACATGTTGAATACCTAGTGCTTTCATTGTTTCTTCATAATCTTCATTATCCATGCTTGTCGGCGTGATTGCCATTTTTTCAGACAACTTGCTTCCCATTAATTCCACCTTATGTTCCTTATATATTGCGTACGGTCTAACACTGTAAATGTCACCTATCTGATCTGGCGTGACGGGGCGAACGTAACCTCCCCATTCATCCTGTATGCATTTATCATCTATCATTTTTTCATCATATATTGGAATCACAAAATTGTAATCATCTTCATACAATATTGTTTCCTTTCCCTTATAGACTGTATAACTATCCCATCTTAATCTCATTTTATTTTTCTCCATAAATTCCAACACATAAGTCTATTCCATCTTGTACCTATTCAACTCACCGTCCTTGATTATCACATGGTAATCCTCAACCTT
>NZ_HF991844.1:0-2108 GCF_000432355.1 Eubacterium sp. CAG:161 | reverse complement strand
TGCCATATTCCACACCCAACAGTGGCAAAAAGAAATCCTGCCACGAACCAATGTAACCATATACCCAATCCGGACCCGATAATAATCCGCACAAAGCCATTACCGCACTAACGAAAATATAATACATATGAATAATATTTCTATCTCTCTGTGTTCTCTCCATTCTTACTGTCATTATCACTGCAAAAACACATGAAATAATAAGAGACATATTCATTGCGGAATAATGATTTTCTTCATAAAGGAGTATATCTCTTCCCATAAGCATATCTACATAATAATCAATTCTAAAAAGATACAATATCATATATGTACACATATATGCACACTGCATATAAAACATATACGCCACAACCAGTATATGCTTTCTTCCAAGAATATTATTTATAAGCAACACAATTATAATTCCTATCACACCACCTATTTTCATTCCTGTTAAAGATTTTCCCATAAAATATCCCAACATACTTCCTGCCCAAGCTCCATAGTAAGCTAAAATGCAATTGGATATAATCACTTTGCCCTTTGTAAATATTGATAATAGCAGCAAAATACATCCCATAATCATAAGGAATATATGAAGTAATTTCATATATTCCGTTTCAAAATATAATTCATTAAGTAGTTTTACATCCACCATTTTACCTCCCATACATATATTTTTTCCTGTGTTTGTTCCCTATCTTAACTGCTTATCATTGTTATACGACACACTATTCCGTAGGATAATATACCTGCCATATGTATAATATTTGTATCGTATAAAAAATATATAAGGGATTCCCCCATGCCTGACAAAGAGCAAAAAAACACCGCATCCATGATTTAGTCACAGATACGGTGTTGTAAGTTTTTAATTAATATTAATTAGTAAAGTCCTGACCAACCTTCACCCTGATTTGCTGAACCTGATGTATCAGCTGAAAAATTGTTATCAGGGCTTGTAGTAATAACGTCCTTTGTATCAAACTCTACTACTTCTGCCTTTGGACTAATATATTTCTCTGACATTGTGTTTCCTCCCATAATTATTTTATAAATGAGTCAACTACAGGTATTTCTGATGCAGCAATTCCCGGATATCCGGCAGCCTTAACTGCTGATGCTACATAGCTTACGCTTCTTGTCTGACTCATTCCTGAGTAAACAGTTACTGATGTATTGTCAGTATATGTAATGGTTACATATGCTCTGGCAATGAAATCTCTTGTATAGTTTGCTTCTGAAATATTAGCTACTGCTCCGCAATATGTCATTGCGCTTTCGTCAAACCAACCTTCATTAACAATATTAAGCATTGCATATGGGCTTGTCAAGTCTAAAGCAGATGAATTATTTTCATATATATCATTTGCCGTAATTAACATACCTTCCTTAATAGCATCTGATTTAACAGCTTCTCCATTGTTTGATGAAACCTTTGCCTGGAACTTAAGTCCTGCCGGTGTTGAAAGCTTAATAGCTGCACCGTTTGCCATATCTACTGAAAGGCTGTCAATTGAAGTAAGGGCAATATCGCCTGTTATTGTAAGTACGGTTCCCGGTTTATAAATCTTACCATCTGTATAGTATCCGTACTGTGCATCACCTAATGTATAAGTGCTTCCGTCTTCAACTTCTGCAACTTTATTTCCATTAATTGTTACTGAATGTTTTACTGTCTGTGCCTTTTCAACTTTTTTGATAGAAACTTTAGCTGTTCCAAGAGCATGAGTAATCTCTACTTCGTTTATTTCCTGAGTTAAAGCAGAAAGATATACAATAACTCCTGCACCCTGAATTGTTGCTACATTTTCTTTAACACCGTTTACTGATACTTCACTAATTCCTGATGGCACATTCATGTAAATACCAATTTCAGGCGACCATCCAGGCTGCTGAATGCTTACTACTTCATTTACTGTCATATTTGCCTTATCATAATAATATGATGCAGTATCATCACTTCCTGCAATTTCAACCCAGTTAGCTTCTCCTGTAGGCTGTGTTGTAGGTGTTTCCGTTGGTTTTTCTGTAGGTGTTTCTATTGGTGTATCACCACCATCTGTTCCATTTTCATTTTTTACAATAACAGTTGCTTTTCCGCCTGCATATTCAATTTCAACAGT